>DASWQK010000558.1:0-2775 GCA_036403735.1 Pyrinomonadaceae bacterium | reverse complement strand
AGCAGGAGGAGCATTTCAGGCTTATATCAAGCGGCGTTATCGCCAGGGCACTATTGGTCCCCGGCGGCTTCTCGCTGATTTCCTGATCGGGGCGCATGCTTTTGAGAAAAGCTACAAACTATTGACCCTGGACTATGGAATTTATCGGGCAGCCTTCCCCAAACTCGCGATCGTCAGAATCTGATGAAGACCTTCTACGTAACCACTCCGATCTACTACGCCAACAGCCTGCCGCACCTCGGCCATCTCTATACGATGATCGTGGCGGATACAACTGCGCGCTCGAAACGCCAGCAGGGAATCGAGACATTTTTTCTCACCGGCACGGACGAACACGGCATCAATATCGAGCGCGCCGCCGAGAAGAACAATCGCACCCCGCAAGAACAAGCCGATTACGTCGTTAGCTATTTCAAGAAGATGACAGACGCGTTTGGGTTGGATACGGCGCATGGCGGCTATGACATCTTCATGCGCACGACTGAGCCGTTTCACAGTGAAGGCGTCAGTGAGTTATGGCGGCGGGTAGCAAAAGCAAAAACTCCCAAAGGACGCGACGCACTTTACAAGGGTCACTACGAAGGTTGGTTTTGCGCAGCTTGTGCCGCTTATAAAACTGAAGATGAATACGCGAAGCCGAACAGCGACGGCGAGCCGCCAACCTGTCTGATTCACGAAACGAAACTCGATCGTGTTTCTGAAGAGAGCTATTTCTTTCGACTCTCTGATTACGACGAAGCACTGCTGAATCTTTATGAGAGCGCGGATTTTGTGCGTCCTGAATCGCGCCGCAACGAAGTAAAAAGTTTCGTCGCCGGGGGCTTGCAGGATCTTTCCGTAAGTCGCTTGCGCACATCTGTCAGTTGGGGGATTCCGGTTCCGGATGATCCGAATCACACAATGTACGTTTGGTTCGACGCGCTGACGAATTACATCACGGCGATCGGGTTCGGCAACGAGCACCAGGAGAAAAAGGTCGGATTCGAAAAGTTCTGGCCCGCCCTGCATCTGGTCGGCAAAGACATTCTGCGTTTTCACGCTGTTTATTGGCCGGCGTTTCTGTTGGCGGCCGGCGTCGAGCAGCCTCGCGCGATTATTGCGCACGGCATGTGGGTCGATCCGTCGGGGCGAAAGATGTCAAAGACGCTCGGCAACACGATCGAACTGGACGTGCTTAACAAGTTCTTTCCCGTCGATGCGATTCGTTATTTCTGTTTGCGCGAAATGGTCTTTGGTCAGGACGGCCGTTTTGGTTACGAGAATTTGATCGATCGAACCAACAGCGATTTAGCCAGCGGCCTGGGAAATCTTTCCAGCCGGACGCTGACCATGATTCAGCGTTATTGCGATGGCCGGATACCGTCCGGAGGGATTACTGACGAAAACCGGCTGGCTGCAAAACGCGCGGGCGTCGAGGACGAAACGGCCATCGCAGATGTTCTGGCCCACGCGCGCGATGAATTTATTCGTTACTTCGATGAGTTCGCGTTCAGCCGCGCGCTCGAAGAAGCCTGGGCCATCGTCGCCCGCGTCGACAAAATGATCTCGGAAGCGAGGCCCTGGGACCTGGCGAAGGATGCGAACCAGCGGCAGACATTGAATGCTGTTTTGTATCGAGCGGCGGAAACGCTGCGCTGGTTAGGCGTGATGCTCTACCCGGTGATGCCAACCGCTGCCAGAGAGATTCATCAACAACTCGGATTGCCCGATGACGTTGGCAAGATCGATGCGCGCGAGCTGCGTTGGGGTGACTTGAAAGAAGGAGTTCAGATCCAGGAAGTGAAGCCTTTGTTTCCCAGGATCGATAAGGCGAAGATTATGGAAGAAATCAGAGAACAGAAGTCAGAGGTCGGAAGTCAGAAGTCAGAAGAGCAGGGCAGCAGCCCCGTTGCGGAAGGCTCCGGTCAGCATGCAACTGAAGCCGATGCGGGTGCGGTGGGCGTGACCAGCTTCATCGACATTACCGACTTCGCCAAGGTCGATCTGCGTGTTGGCGAAGTGCGCACCGCGGAGCGAATTCCGAAAGCCGATAAACTGCTTTTGATCACGGTGGATATTGGTGAAGAGAAGCCGCGGCAGATTCTCGCCGGCATTGCGCAGTATTACGAACCGGAAAGTTTGGTGGGACGCAAAATCGTCGTGGTTGCTAATCTGAAACCACGAAAGCTCCGCGGTTATGAATCACAGGGAATGTTGCTGGCAGCTTCGGTTGGCGATGAAGGCAAACCGGTGATCGCGACATTCGCGGAAGATGTGCCGAATGGAGCGCGTTTGAAGTGAACTTGCCCTTGGAAGCTTGCAAGATTCATTACATATCCAGCACCCGGCATCAGTGGTAATATCATTCCCAGAACACACTAATGTCGCGCGTAATCAAAACAATCGAGATTGAAGGCCAACCTGTAAAGGCTCTATTCGACACTGGTGCATTTCATACATATCTGCTTCGTAAGTACCTCGGAAATGTTCCAACACTCGCAGTGACGAAACCCGACGAGGTGGCCCTCGGCGGGGAAACAATTCACATCACGGAACGTGCTCTTGTAAACGGCAAGATCGAAGGGCTCGACTTTGACACATCGGTCGTCCCGGTCGAATCACTCGGCAAAGCGAACGAGCACGATCTGGATGCAATCATCGGCGCAATTACGATGGAAGCTTGGGAGATTACAGTAAATCCGAAGGACGGAACGCTTGGTCTCGAAGCTTTAAGACGCCGCGAGTTTACGGAATATTGACCGGCCAGTAACTGAGAGCGATCTAGTTCGTCCAAAT
>DASWQK010000557.1:0-3064 GCA_036403735.1 Pyrinomonadaceae bacterium | reverse complement strand
ATCAAGAACGCTGACCGGGACTGTCACCAAAGACGTTTCCACCCGAACCACGTCACCTTCACTCACTTCTTCCGGACCTGTCGCGGTGGAATCCTTGTCCGTGTTGGTTTGTGTAGAGGTGGCCGGTGAAGCGGCAGCCTTAGCCAAAGTCGGCGGCGTCAGCGGACGTGCAGGTTCACTGCCGATCAAAGTAGGAGGTTCTGGCGGAGCTTGCGTGACGGTCGACGATTCAGTCGTGCCCTGTACGTTGGCCGTGGCAGATGATTGAATCGGGCCCTTCGCTTGACTCGTGTTCTGTGACGCTGATCCTACCCGGCGCGGGCGCGTGACCGGCGCTGCTTGCGACGATAACGCGGGATCGGACGCGGGTTGCGTCTTTGTGGAAGATGGTTTGGGTGACCCCGATCTCTTTGCTGATTGCGCGGACGTCCGTCCGGAATCTGCGGCTGCTGTCGACTTAGCGAGTGTCGTTCGCGACGGAGCTGTCGAATTTGACGCTGGGGCTCGAGCGTCACCGTTCACTGCCAATGAACTTTCATAGTCGCTCTGTTTCTTGAGTAAGTAGGCGCCGTGCGGACAGGCTGTCGAGGTCATGTAGGCAATGATGACGTAGCCATCAGGGATGGGAACTCCCTGGCATATTCTCAGAGTCGCGGAACGTGGCTGACTTCCCGCGCGCTGATTTGCGGCCCGAGACGGACTTTGACCCCGAGTGACTCCCGAGTAAAAAGCGGTAAGGACAAGCAAGAACGCGACGAAGGACTTCATAGTCGCTACCCCCCCTTGCACGATCGTTTTATTAGATTGGGGGCAAATTATACCCCCGGCAGTTTAAAGATCAAGTAAACCGGCGAAGCGGTAGTAATTCCAGTTTGGCTTTGCGCATCTTTGCGCCTTCGCGTCTTTTGCGTGAGATTTACACTTGCGTACAAGCGGTTTCACGCAAAGGCGCGGAGCGGCAAAGAAAAACCGCAAAGTAAGACACTACTGGCGAAGCATGAGCCGACAAAAAATCTTGCCTTTATGTCGCCGGATGGGTGTACAATCCGCGCGTTCCAGACAAGCAGGGCGTGAAAAGGCCGACCGTCGCTGAGCAGGGCGCATGCAGCCGTCAGTGACGATCGTGCTTCCGATGTATTGAGGCGGGATCGTTACAGCTTCAGTCGCATAAACGTTTCACAGGAGGAACACCAACGGTCATGGCAAAAACGGTTTGCAAACTTCTCGGCGTGGTATTTGTGTTGGTCGGCATTTGTGGTTTTCTGATGCCGCATCTACTCGGAGCGCATTTGACGCCGCCTCATAACCTGGTCCATCTCGTGTCCGGCGCGATCGCGTTGTACTTTGGCTTCGCCGGATCAGGAAGCGCCGCGCGCGGGTTTTGTATTATTTTCGGCCTGGTCTATTTGCTCTTGGGAGTCGTCGGATGGTTTATGGGCGTGGGCCCGGACCACATGTTCAATGTGGGATCACTACTGATGCTCGGCAAGATGGATCACATCATTCACATCCTGCTCGGCATTATTTTCCTGATCGGCGGCGCGCTCGGCGGCAACGACCGCTAAGAAAGCCACCGCTCCAGATCCTAACTGAAAGAACCCGCTCGGTCCCGGCAAATGGTTGTCGGGACCGGAGTGCGCCTTCACTTTAGTCTCACTATCACTCCGCCCCGCGCGGTAATGCCCGGCGCGCGGAATCCATTCTCAAAGTACTTCGCATTAAAGAGATTGTCAGCGCCGCCAAAGAGTGTAAACGTCGCCCGTTCGCTGGCACGACGTTCATAACTAACGAATAGATCTGCTTTGGTGTAACCGGGAAAAGTCAGCTCGGCTGTGCGGAACGGAAAATCGTTTTCGAAGACGGGCGCCAGATAGGCTCCGGTGCGATTTAAGTCGAAACTGAGAAGAACGGCGTGGTAGCGCTGATTAATAGAGAGCCCGAACAGATGCCTCGGAATCACATATTGAGGTTGCGCGCCGCGGCCGGATACAAATCGATCGCTGTTAGTAAAAGTGTACGAGGCGCGCCAGTCCGCACCACGAAACGGGGCCGCTTCCACATAGCTTTCAACTCCGCGCGAGATCGCACCCGGCTGATTTGCATATCCGCTGAAGCGACCAACGCCGAGCGGATCGACGGCGAAACCCTGGAACGCAACGACGCGCTGCAAGTGCGTATAAAACCAGGTAGCGCCAAAGCGCGCGCGATCGCGCGATACTCGTTGATCGAAGCCCGCATCGACGCTGACTGATTCTTCAGCGCGCAGCGTAGGATCTCCGAAACGAACGAACCCAACCTGCGCGAAAGTGCCGGCGCCAAATCTTTCGAACAACGCAGGCGCGCGAAAGCCATTGCCCACGTGCGCGCGCAACTTGGTGTTGCTCGATCGAATGAAGTAAGCGATCGAGCCATCACCGGTCAATGAATTCTTCGGATTGATTGTCTTCAACAATCCCGGGCGATCTGCCGCGTCCACTCTGAAGGTCTGCCCGCGCGCTCCGATCGAAATCTGCAATCGATCGCTAAGCATGAAGATTTGATCCTGGCCGAATATCGCCAGCGTCCGCTGCGTGTCGGTCGTGTTATTGAAAGCACTGAAGGACGGGAGCGACGATTGAAAGATCGATTCGTGTTCGTATTCAAAGCCGGCGGTCGCCAGGTTGTGACGACCAAGACGAAAATTGCTGCGCGCATCAAACGTGTCGGTGCCGCCGTTGTTCACGGATACAAAGGCAAAGTCGCCGAATGGATAGAAGGCCGCAAATTTCGGATCGATGGCCGCTCCATTGTAATTCCGCCGGCGCGACCCCACGTGCTGAAAAGCTAGAGTGAATGAGACTTTATCGTTGACTTGATCTGTGTAGCGAATTGCTTCGACGAGCATACGGTTGCGACGACCTTCGTCGGGATTATTGAGGTCCGCATGGAACGTCGTGCCGTCGATCGCGCGCGGATACTTGCCGCTCGTGAAGGCTGCCGGAAGCGCGAACGGACTGTCGTTGAGCCGTGCGTTTGAGAGCGTGCCATAGAAACTTGCACTGAGTGTCGCTGACGGCGTCACCTG
>DASWQK010000556.1:0-5742 GCA_036403735.1 Pyrinomonadaceae bacterium | reverse complement strand
CACCGAGAAACTTGGCGCCGTTGAAGCTCGCAATCTTGATCGCTTCAAGTGGGGTGAAGCCTGCTTCGACGAGGAGTTCGACTTCGCGAAGATCACCGAAGCCCGCCACGACCCCACCATTGCCGGTAGGATCGAGACCCGCCATCAACAGACCACCCGCGGCAACAAACGCTCGTTCGAAATCCATCGACTTGCGCACCAGGGTTGCGCTGGTCGAGGCAGCAGCGATCCGGGAACGCGCCGTCAGGTAACGCACGCGCGCGTCGGTATTCATGACGTTGAGCATGCGCGGATTGAGAACAGCGCTCGCCGCGCCGATCGCCGTGGGCCCACTCTGCGAAGGCGCCAATGGCGCGCCGGCTTCAAACACCGGCAGCGTCGAAGTGAGCGCCACATTCTTCGCAACCAAAGTACGAATCGTTTCTTTCACCGCAGCGCCGTTGATGTCGAGCTGGAGCAAGCTTGCGTTCACTGCGGCGCCAGGACATTTGTCGGGCTGTTTGTTGGCCACGAACTCGGAATCAGGCAGCAGGCCGTGCTCGAGATTATCGATACCGATCTCAGCCGCTTCGCGATAACCGATCGAACAAAGATGGCCGGTGACTTTCATCCCGCGTTTGTGCGCTTCTTCCACCGCGGCGCGCAATTCATCGCGGGTGATGTTCATGTAGGCTTTGAATGAAGTTGCGCCCTGGTCGGCCCAGAAGTTGACCATCTTGCGCGCATCGTCCGCGCCAGTCAGTTGATGCATCACGGGCGTGAATGCGCCGGCGCCTTCCAAATAAGGAGCGGTGACGTGCATCTTTGGACCAACTACGCGGCCCGTGTCGATTAGCTTTTTGATTTCGAGATCAGTGTAAGGCGCGACGCTGCCAGTCGTGCGAATCGTGGTCACGCCGAGCGCGAGATAGAGGCGCGGAAAACTCGTCCCCATGTCCGAGTACATCGGCGGATTGCCGCCCATCGGAAAGAACATGTGGTCGTGCATGCCGACGAGTCCGGGAAGGACGGTGTAGCCTTTGAGATCGATTACCTGAGCATTCGCTTCGATTCGCGCGGTCGCGCTTGAGTCTATTGAGGCGATCTTGCCGCCGCTAATCACTATCGTCTGATCCTCAAGCGCGTTTGCGCCGGTGCCGTCAACCACGCGAACATGAGTCAGCGCGATGACCGGACCGTCGGCGCGTATGAATTGCTGGCGATCGGATTGTGGGCCCTGGGCAAATGAACCGACAAAGGCTGTGAGCAGCAGCAGGATGGTTGCAGTTTTCATTGAGTTTCTCCAAATGGATTGTGAGTGCAGACTTTTACGCCGTCGAGTTAGATAAATCAACACGCGCTGGGTAGATGTGTCGAACGATCCACGAAATCACGCTAAGCAGCACCAATACTTTTTTGTCGCTAATTGAAAGACCCACTACTTGAGTGCAGCTCACCCGAATTCGGTGTAACGTGTGGCTTGATTAAGGTATTCAAAAAAAACATATGAAACTCATCTCTCTTAACGTCGGTCTGCCGCGCATTGTCGAATACAACAGCGAGCCGCTAGCAACCGGCATCTTCAAAGAGCCGGTGCCGGGACCGGTCATGCTGCGCACTCTGAATCTTGACGGTGACCGGCAGGCTGACCTGTCGGTTCATGGCGGGATTAGCAAAGCAGTCTACGGCTATCCGGCCGAGCACTATGAATTTTGGAGACGTGAACTGCCAGAGATGGATTTGCCTTACGGAATGCTCGGCGAAAACTTTACTACCGAAGGCTTGTTTGAAGACAAACTCAATGTTGGCGATCGCTTTCGCGTTGGTGAGGCTGAGTTGATGGTGACTGAACCGCGTCTGCCTTGCTACAAGCTGGGAATCAAATTTGGGCGCGTCGATATCATCAAGAGGTTTCTGCAGAGTCGCCGCACTGGGTTTTATTTTGCGGTGGTGAAAGAAGGCGAGGTCAAAGCGGGCGACGCAATTGAGCTGTTGAGGCGAGACGAAAACGGAATCACGATCGCGGACATAACTCGCTTATATGCTTTTGAGAAAGGCGATCGCGAGACATTGCGTCGCGTGGTAAAGCTCGAAGCTTTATCCGGGAGTTGGCGCGAATACTTTTTGAATCGACTTCAGAAGCTCTCGCATTGAGAAGCACCTTTTCGTCAGCGCTTCTGCAAATGGGGTGTGATTAGATTCGAGATTGCCCGTTCCGCGGCAATGGCCAAAGACTAAATACCAGCGCCATAATTCCGAGACCGAACCCCACGCCCTTAATCAACACGACCCAACCGGACGCGATAGGAGCCGGATCAGCCATGCCCATTTGGTAGCGATGGAGCTGCTCAAAAAAACTACCGTAAGCCATGCCGCACATGAATGCCCATGCCGCCGCCAGGAAGCGTTGGCCGCTGCGAGCATCTATGCCGACGCGCCAGGCTCCATAGAGGAGAAATGCGCCAAGGATGTAATCGTCGAACAAGGCCGGAGGGTTCTCTCGCCAAGTGCTCCAGCGACGAATGGTTTCGGCGAGGGGCGTGAGAATTCCGAACACGATAGCGAGATAGCGGCTGAATGATATCTTCATCTTGTGTTCAAACGATCAGAGTCAAACGGCATGAAAGCGGGCGACAGCGACTCAGGGCGATACTGTATGTGCAATTCAAGAAACGACGCGGATCATACAAGAGGCTAATTCTCTCGCCCGCTAAAGCGGGCTGGGAAATCAAAATATCTCTGATCCGGGTGGCGTGCTTCGCACTTACCCGCGGCTACTATCTTTCACAGCTACGCCGTGAAGAACGAGTCTCTTCTCGAGCGTCTCCTTCACCTCAGACCATTCATCATCAACGATGCTGAACAAAACAGAGTCGCGCACGCGGCCACTCGGCAGGATCAAATGTTTGCGCAGGATGCCTTCCTGCTTTGCTCCCAAACGTAGAATCGCAGTACGCGATTGTTCGTTGAGCACATCGGTGATCAATTCAACTCGCATGCACTTCCAGGTTTCAAATGCTTGAGTCAGCAACAGCAACTTGGCTTCGGTGTTGATGGGCGTGCGCTGTGCGCTCTTAGCCAGCCAGGTGTAGCCGATGGCGGCAACCCGATCGTTCGATCGAATTTCGTAGAAGCGGGTGGTGCCAACGATCTGATTCGATGATTTGCTGATGATGACGAAGGGAAGTTCGCGGCCCTGAGCTTGCCCATCAAGCGCGGCTTGAATGTAGTCTTTCATTCCCGCGGGTTGGGGAATGATCGTGACTTGGGTGTTCCAGAGTTCACCATCACTGGCAGCGGCGATCAATGGTTCCGCGTGCGCTAGAGAAAGCGGCTCGAGCCGAACGTGCTGACCTTCGAGAATGATCGGGGATATCTCCATTGTGGCTGATGGCAGTGTGTTTTAAGCCGCGTAGCGGCGAAATATTTATAGCACATGACGTGAAGAGTGTTTATAGCTCCGTGGAGCGGAATGTGTCTTCGACCGTAAACGGGCTGGGAAAAAATCCATTGAGGTCGCGAAGCTATAAATATTCTGTCCCTACGGGACTTCAAACGTTGGAGTTTAAGATCCCTCCTCATCAACTCTTCTCTTGTGCCTCGACCTGCTCGCGTATGCGAGCTTCCTGTTCTCGTAGTTCCGGAGTGAATTCGGCGCCGAAATCTTCGGCTTCAAATAGCCGACGAATCTCGACTTCAGTTTCTTCGAACGGCGCGCGCTTCAACCATTCGATTGCTTCATCCAGCGACTTACATTTCCACAGCCAGAAGCCGGCGACCAGCTCTTTCGTCTCAGCGAAAGGACCATCGATGACGGACTTGCTGCCACCGGTGAATTTTACGCGTGCGCCTTTTGAGCTTGGGTGCAAACCTTCGCCCGCCAGCATCACGCCGGCGTTTGCCAACTCTTCATTGAATTTGCCCATGTCCGCCAGCAGTTGCTCGCTGGGCATGACGCCCGCTTCGGAATTCTTATCAGCTTTTACAATGACCATGAATCTCATTTCTGGTTTCTCCTTAATAGAAAATAAAAGATTTCATTTCTCCCTTCTCCCACTGGGAGAAGGGCAGGGGATGAGGGGCGAAGCTATAGCGAAACCTAGAACCCTCACCCCCGACCCTTTCCCAAAGGGAGAGGGAGTAAATCTCGGTTTTCCTGAACTGGCTCTGTACCACTTAGTCGAATAAGCGCGTGCCAGATCGACAGACTCAGGATTTTTTAGTCTGCCAGAGTCCCAACGCGGCGCCGGTCGGATCCTGAATGATGCTCAGCCAACCCATGTCGGGTACTTCGATCGAGTCCTTCACGATCTTTGCGCCCAGCGATTCTGCTTTCCTGGTAGCTGCACCAATATCATCGACCAGCACATAAGCCAGCCAGAATGAAGGCACGCCCGGCATCGGGTTTTTCAGGAGGCCACCACCGGTCCCATCACCAACTTTGATTTGCGTATAAGTGCCGCTGGGACCCATCTGCATGTCTTCGAGTTCCCAATCAAACAATTGCGAGTAGAACGTCTTCGCTTTGTCGACGTCCGTTGTATTTAGCTCAACGTGTACGAATGGATTTGCCATGATGTCTCCTTTGATTAGTTGTGTCAGAAGCCCGACCGTTAGGGAGGGCAACGAGGATAGGGGCTAAGCCGCGGATGAACGCGGATTACGCAGATAAGAATGAAATTGCAAGTTCTGGTTTCTCTGATCCGCGTTTATCAGCGTAAATCTGCGGCTAATTTTTTCCAGCGCCGCGCGAACCGGGTGTGGCCCTCCCTCATGGTCGGGCTTCTGACACCTAATTCTCCGGTAATCCCGGAATCTCCATCACCGGCCGTATTTCGATCGTGCCAAAGCGCGCGGGCGGAATACGTTCGGCGATGCTGATCGCTTCGTCGAGATCTGCTGCTTCAATCACATAATAGCCGCCGAGTTGTTCGCGCGTTTCGGCGAACGGTCCATCGGTGACCAGCCGTCGGCCTTCACGTACGCGCACGCTGGTGGCGGTCGAGACAGAATTCAGTGGACCCGCGCCCAGGTATTGACCCTTCGCATTCAGGTCTTGCGTGAGCTGCGCTGATTCCACATAACAGTGCTCGCGCTCTTCATCCGTCATCGCTTGTTCGTCCATGTAGACAAGTAACATGTATTTCATGTGTGCTCTCTTTCGCGAGTTCAGTTAACCACAGAGGACACAGAGAAGAACTGTAAATCAGTTAAGGGCTTCTTATTTTTCTAATTCTTCTCTGTGACCTCTGTGGTAGTTGATTGTTTCTATTGCGCTGCTACTACCGGCCTTACTTCAATCGTTCCGGTTCTCGCCGAAGGGATGCGCGCCGCAATCCTGTTGGCCTCATCCGCATCACTTGCTTCAATCATAAAGAAGCCACCCACTTGCTCGCGCGTCTCGGCGAATGGGCCGTCAGTAATCAGTTGCTGGCCATCGCGAACGCGCACGCTCTGCGCCGTCGCCGTGGGTTGCAATTGATCGCCGAAGAGATATTTACCGTTCGACTTAAGCTCTTCGATGAGCTGCCGGTATTCTGCATAGATTTTCTGATGCTCGTCTTCAGCACTACCGTGAAATGCCTGTTCGTCATGATAAATCAGCAGAATGTATTTCATAGGTTGTCTCCAATCGGGTCAGAACCGCCTGTGGTAGCGGGCGGTTGATCGAGGCGTTTCCAATCCGCACAAGGTTAACCATAGTCTTCGCAGGTGTCATTATATGAGTTCACGTTTTCCGACTTCGAAAATCAACCGCCCGCT
>DASWQK010000555.1:0-6094 GCA_036403735.1 Pyrinomonadaceae bacterium | reverse complement strand
GAAACTGTCTTTCAAATGCTGGATTCGTTTCACTCAATCTTCCGCACGCTGGCGCAAATCTCAAAACCGGTGGTGGGCGTCGTCGAGGGTGCGGCCCTGGGCGGAGGGTGTGAACTAGTGGCGGCGTGCGACATTGTCATCGCCGGCGAGCGCGCGCGCTTCGGTCAGCCGGAGATTAGGCTGGGCGTGTTTCCGCCCGTGGCGGCAATTCTTCTGCCACGCATTATCGGTGATAAAAAAGCCCGCGAAATGATATTGTTGGGAGAAATTATCGACGCCAACGAAGCGCTCAGAATAGGCCTGGTAAACCAGGTGGCGCCGAGCAGCGAATTGAATCAACAGACGGAGGCGGTACTCGCAAAGCTGCGTGAACTTTCATCATCGGCGCTGCACTTTACGCGGACTGCGCTTGAAGTAGGCAGGCGAGGCAACTTTGAATCTGCGCTGACTGAGGTAGAGAATCTATACCTGCATGACTTGATGCAAACCGCGGACGCGACCGAGGGTGTGCAAGCGTTCATGGAAAAGCGAAAGCCGGAGTGGCGAAACAAGTGAAGACGATCGACCAGATACTATTCTCAAGTGCGACGGTAGGGCAGAGCCTTACCGCCCTGTGCGGTGGCAGAGCCACAAGGCGGACGAGCGTTCTTTCAAAGTTTTCATGGCAACACCTCGGTCGCAAATCTGCATTCTCGATCCTTTTGATTTCTCAAGTCGTCCTTGCAACCGGTTCGTTCGCGCAAACTCGACGTTCCCCAAGGACCGGCGCACACTCTGCGTTAACCCGCGACGCATTCACTCCAGCGGACAAGCGTCTGGTGGAACGCGCAATCGGAGCAACTTGCGCTGAACGAATCCGCGACCCGCAAGGCAGCGTGCCGATTGATGAGATGCAGTCGCGACCATCTCTGCCGGTCAACAATCCCGATGCAGTCGCGGGCGCGCGGCGCGCTGAACGATTGTTGCCCGCGACCCGCAAATTGGTCATCAATGCAATCATTCAACTCGCGAAAGAATACGATTTGTACAGGGCCGGCATTTCTCGCGCGCGAATTAATTCGGCAACGGCGCGGGTCGAGTCCGTGAAACGGGTAAAGGCGGATGTGGATGCGCGCGACAACGCATCAGTCGCTTTGCGCGAACCGCGCACCATCGAGTTCGGGACTATTTTCTTAGCGGGTTTGCGTTCCGATGAAGCAATGATTAGCGTCCTGGCCCACGAATTAACGCATATCGCGAGTGGCCAATCCGATTCGCTGCGTCCGCTGTTTCGCGCGATTGGCAAGCGGGCTGCGACGCGCACAGGCTTGCGCATCCAGGGACAGCGCGCCGAAGAGTTGTCATGCGATCTCGTAGGTGCGGTGGCGGCGCGCCAATTCATTACTCAAACAGGTAGTTGGGAGCCGCTGCCTCGTCGTCTCGCGCGCGCGTTCGAACACAACTGCGTTGATGACGACGCTTCCGACGAAGATCACCTGTCGCCGCGCAACACCATTCGAGCTTTGTTTACGCTCGATGTATCTCTGGCCGGAGAGCTCGCCGGCGGCACAATCGGCGCTAACATCATGCGCTCATCACCAACCACATTGACACTTCAACCAGCCGTTTCTAAGATCGCAACCGAATGCTTCGTGATTCTCATACGGCAGTGACGGGGCTGCTTATAGTAGTGCTGGCTTTGCTCATCCCGGCGTGCCACACCGACCGCGACAGCCAGACTTTGCGTCCACGGCAACTGCGCGACGTCCCCGCGAATAAACTGGCGTTCAATTTTCAAGCGGATGTTGATCCGCCTGCAAATCTCCCCTCGGATGAAGTGAAATCAGCCCCGGCGATCCAACAGGATTTTGATAGCCGACGTCAGCAGGATGCCTTGCAACGAACGGTCGTGTCGCCGGACGGTCAGCGCGCGCTCGCGCTCTATGGCACGGCTGATGAACCAACAACGACGTTTCGCATCGATCTTTATTCCGCTGACGGAACTTTCCTACGCAACGTGACGCCTCCGACACTTGCCGTGGTGTTCCCGGATTCGGTGACCTGGTCTGCAGACAGCAGCATGATCGCGTTCGTCGGCCGCGAGAGCGCCGCGGCGCAACCCAGCCCGACTCCTTTGGATCTGCAACCTGAGCCGCTGCTGCCTTCTGCATCGCCGGTGCCCACCGCGACGATTGGACCAACGTTCGCACCGCTGGCCGTCTTCAACACAGAGCAGGTCTATGTTTGCAATCGCGATGGGTTTGAGTTGCGCCCGCTGACTACACGCGATGGCCTGATCTATTTCGGCCTGGCATGGGCGCCTGACAGTCACGCGTTGGCGGCGCTGGCTTGCAAAGAGAACGAATGGGACGCGCGCGAAAAGCAATTCAAGACTCCGGCGGGCCGGCCGCGTTTGATCATGATGGACGGAGCGGAGCGATTGCTCGACGATCAACTCGCTGAAGCGCCAATCGTCTGGTCGCCCGACTCATCGAAAGTGGCAACCGCGTTCGAATCCGACATTGGCGTTTATGATGCAGCGAACAAGTCCCCGAGTCAGGCGCGGATTAAGTTGACGGAGACACTTTTGACTGCCTCGGCTGCATACGAAGAAAGACTTCCCGGCAAGAAGATCGAATCAGCAAAGCCGGACCAGGCGCAGAATTCACCAACGACCGCGTTCCAGGCTTCGTTTAATCCTATCGTTCGACTTGATTGGCAGACGCCCGAGAAGTTGTACCTGGAAACTGCCTTCATTCGTTTATTCAATGAGCCTGTTCACACCTGGTCGCGCTGGCACCTCGTGACGTTTAGTCCTCAGGCGGCCGTCTTAAAACGTTAACCAGGAATACTAAGCGGATTCTTCAACGTCAATCTTTATGCTGGCCGCTGGCCAGATCCATGAGAGCACCAGGCCGATGGCCCAGAGCGCGACTGCTACCAAAACAGTCAGTACCAGCCAAAACTTCCAGAAACTGCTGAAAGTGTTTTCCCATCCTGTTTGAATGTGATGCGCGACGTTGACGTTCAAATCCGGTGAGGTGACGCGGCGTGAAACCAGCTGCATGAACAGATACCACACAAACGCGTAAAGCCACGCAATGTGATCCATGCGCACGCGACGCAACACGATCATGCCCACAATTATTCCGCCCACATGCGCCAGCGTGGATGACAGTGACGTGCTGCCATCAAGCCATACAAACCAGAACCAAATTCCCAAACCCGGAATGGTCCAAATAGCTGTGGCGCGAATCAGTTCTTTGTGATTCAGGAACAAACCTATGGCGAGCAGAAGGTTTCCAATGTTGCACATCCACGCCAGGTTTCCCAGGCCGCCGAAGCGCCCGTAGTGCGCTACCTGGGCCAGAAAGAAGATCAGCGGCAGGAAGCCCAGCAGACGGAATCGCGCGATTGTCGGGTCACGCATGCGATAAGAATAGCATGAGACATTTTCTCGCTTTTCCATTATCATCGGCCCGCCCACGCGAGGTTTTAAGATGAGGCACCTCACTCTACTGGCACTCGTCATCTTTATCGGGTCGACGTGTGCCCCGATCGGGAAAGGCCAGGATCCAACAAAGAATAAAGGCGGCGGGATCACCGGCCGGGTAACCGCGGCTAACAAAGCCGTGTCCGGCGTCGTCGTTACGGTTAGCATGTCCGGAGATGCCTTCGCGGGAATTGGGCTGACTCTGAAAGCTGTAACTGATGACGAAGGGCGATTTCGCATTTCAAATCTTTCAGCCGGAACCTATTACGTCTGGCCGTTTGTGCCTGCCTTTGTGGTGGCGGAAGCCACCGGAGTTTATCCGCAGGGAAAAAGCGTCGTGGTTGAGGACGGCGAAACTGCCGAGGACATAAATTTCAATCTCGATCGTGGCGCAGTGATTACGGGTAAGGTTGCCGACTCTGCCGGCCGGCCGGTCATCGACGAGCGCATGCGCATCCTGCCCCTCGATGCGAATCTTCGCCGCCTGGTTAGCTCTGTCTATCCCAACATCAATGATATTCGGACCGATGACCGAGGTATCTATCGCGTATTCGGTTTGCCCGCCGGAAAATACAAACTCGCGATTGGCGATAAGTTTGGGGCTTTTACCAGCACCCGGGGCCGACGCTTTTACCCGCAAACTTTTTATCCGGATGTTACCGAAGAAGCGAAGGCCAAAGTCATCGAGGTGGGCGACGGCGGTGAAGCCACCAACGTGGATATTACCGTCGCGCGATCAATGACGGGTTTTGCCGCGAGTGGCCGATTCATCGATGCCGAGAATGATCAGCCAGTCGCAAATATTAACTTTGGTCTCAGCATAATTGTCGACGGCCGTCTCTCGGGGTTCATGGGCAGCACCGGCACTTCGGCCAGCAACGGCGCCTTTCGTATTGATAACCTGCCGCCGGGCCGTTATGCCGTCAGCATCCTGCCCGGATCGGGAACCGGATATTATGGTGAATCACCACCGTTTGATATTGGTGACAGCGACGTCACGGATCTGGAAGCGAAGATTCATCGCGGCGTTATGATTTCCGGAAACGTCATTGTCGAAGGCAATCAGGATCCGGTTGTTTGGGCAAAACTTGCGAGCGCGCGGCTGGAAGTGATCATGTCCACCGAGGGAAGCAACATAAGCATGATAAGTTATGGAGACCTCAACCCCGATGGCAGTTTTCAAATTGGTCCCTTCCAGGCCGGAACGGCGACGATTCGCATGGGCTCGCCGAATCGCAACGCCGCGCCGGAATTTGCGACCCTTGGCATTGACCTTAACGGCGTCGATAAGAGTCGCGGTCTGAAGCTCGCGGCCGGCGAAAACATAACCGGTCTTCGCATCGTCGCAGGTTATGGAACAGGTACCATTCGTGGCAGTATCCGCGTCGAAGGCGGTACGCTTCCGGTTGATGCAAATACTACCGCGACCCTCTCACGGAGCGGGAGCACGGCCGTGATTTTCTACGCTCGCGTTGATGCGCGTGGGCGCTTTGTTTTCGATCACGTGCCATCCGGTAACTACGATGTCGCCGTCTTGGCTTATCTCGACAATAAACAAGTGAAGGGCAGGCAGCCGGTCGTCGCCAGCGATGGAGTCGTAACTGACGTATCAGTTACGTTGAATCTCTCTGCTGGTCCATGAGTCTTAGTATGAGAGTCCACACCTTCGCCACCCTCGCGCTGACAGCCGCGACAGTCCTGTTGGCGCAGTCTGCCCGAGCGCAGCCGAAGCCGAAAACCGAGCAGCCGGAAACCGCCGAGACAAAGCTTGGCTCGATCAAAGGGCGAGTGCTCGTTGACGGTCAAGCAGTCAACAATGCGAGCGTCAGCGCGTCGCGCCTGAACTCGACCGCGCCTCCACGCGGCGTGCCGACTAACGATTCCGGCGATTTCGAAATCAAAGGCCTGGAGCCCGGCGTATATCACCTTCGTCCGGCCGCTCCCGGTTACGTCACTCCCCCCGCTGAGGTAAATGAAGAGACATATTACCGGGTCGGTGATTCCGTAATGCTGTCAATGATCAGGGGCGGCGTGATCACGGGAAAGATTTTGACTGCGAACGACGAGCCGCTGGTGGCCGTCAAGGTTCGCGCGATGATGATCCGTGACATCAACGGCAAGCCGCCTGCTGCGGAAGGATCTTCTGTTGAGCGGTTCACTGACGATCGCGGCATCTACAGGATTTTTGGATTGCTGCCCGGCACTTATCTGGTTGCCGCGGGTGGCAGAGGCTCAAACGGCTACTCAATGAATGCTTACGATAACGACGCCCCGACCTATGCGCCGTCTTCGACCAGAGACACCGCGGCTGAGATTTCCCTCAGTGGCGGAGAAGAGAAGGCGATCGATATTCACTACCGTGCTGATGTTGGTCACGCGGTGAGCGGAAATGTGACTGTGCCTGTTAATCCGAACACGCCCTGGATAACTATCAACATGACGCGACTGATTGGCGGCGCGCCAGACATAAGATTCGCGACTTCCCAAAACGTAAACACAAAGGGCTTCGAATTCCATGGCGTGGGAGACGGCGAGTATCTGATCTGGGCACAATATGCGCCGAATGCCGAGACGCTTCTCTCCGACCCGAAACGAATTACAGTTAAAGGCGCCGACATCACG
>DASWQK010000554.1:0-8751 GCA_036403735.1 Pyrinomonadaceae bacterium | reverse complement strand
ATTTTCTCGGGCGTTTTATTTGGAGCGATTCTAAGTGAACGCGCGGGACCGGGTCGTACGAATCTTGATTTGATCCAGTTGGAAAAAAAGATTCAAAACGGTGAAATCAATGAACTGAGCATCACCGCCAATGAAATAGTAGCAATCGATCGGAATGGACGGAGTTTTGAGACCTCGGTGAGTAATGAGTCGACGCACGCAGAGATTATTCGCCAGGCGCGGCAGTTAGATTCCAACAATCATCCACGAGTTTCGAAGATTCAGGAAAACAGTTCTGAGGGGCCGGCGAGTCCGATCTTCCCGATTGGGATTGGTTTGTTTTTCCTGTGTCACATGCTGACGATCCTGCTCATGTTTGTGCTGATGCCGCTGTACATTATTCTCGCCGTCAAAGATGAGCGTCATGATCAAACTACGCGAATCATCTGGGTAGTGTTGTTAGCGACGATGGGAATGTTTGCTAATCCCGTTTACTGGTATTTGTACATTTGGCGTAAGGTCAGTCCTCTGGCGGCACCGCCTTCAAATCCGATATGACTTCCGATTCAGCGATGCAGACATTTCTCGACGGCCGCGTGACCGTCATCGTCGGCGACATCACCAAACAGGATGTCGAAGCGATTGTGAACGCTGCGAATTCGTCTCTGCTCGGCGGTGGCGGAGTGGACGGCGCGATTCATCGCGCGGGTGGACCGGCAATCCTGGAAGAGTGTCGTGAGATTCGACGCACGCGTTTTCCGCAGGGGCTGCCGACCGGCGAAGCTGTGGTGACGACCGGCGGAAATCTGCCGGCGCTTTATGTGATTCACACCGTCGGACCAATCTATGGCGAACATCGTGGCAAAGAGGCTGAGCTGCTGGCGAACTGTTATCACAACTCGTTGACTCTGGCGGTGGAAAAGAACGTGACGTCAGTTGCGTTTCCATCAATCGCGACAGGTGTCTATGGTTATCCGCGAGCAGAAGCGGCCGACATTTCGTCGCGGACCATCGAGAATTTTCTCTCTACCGATCGGCAATTAAAAGAAGTGCGTTTGGTTTTCTTTCAGGCAAGCGATGCGAAAATATTTTTGGAGAATCAAAAGTTCAGTGAATAGCCATAGGTACGCACGCCTCCGGCGTGCTCTAACGCGCAGTTGATCGACGCGTTGACGGAGCACGCCAGAGGCGTGCGTACCGACACTTCCGTTTGACGCGACGGGATAGTTTCTGCAAAATCACAAATTCTTTTAGGCGGCGACAGCCGCTTTACTTTTGTTCCAATTCCGAATCATCACGTTAATTACGATATGACCCCTGACATTAAAACCGACCTCCGAACCGGCGCCAGCCTGACCGGCCGTGAACTTCCGCCCACGCTCGCTCCGCTGCGAGAATTGTCCTGGAACTATTGGTGGAGTTGGGCGCCCGACGGCGCTGAAGTCTTTCGCGATCTCGATCCAAACCTGTGGCAGCAGTGTGAACAGAATCCGCGTTTGCTCTTGACTCAGATTTCGGATTTGCGACTGGCCCAGGTGGCCACGGATCCTTCCTTCGCTGATCGCGTTCAGCAACTGTACCGGCGATTCACGGAATACATGAGCGCTCAGAAGCCCTGGCCGAAGCTTCCGCTGGCGGCGCAGATCAGCAGGCACAACCCGGTCGCTTATTTCTGTGCAGAGTTCGGTGTGCACAATTCGCTTCCGCTTTATTCGGGAGGTTTGGGAATACTCGCCGGCGATCATTTGAAGTCGGCAAGCGATCTGAATCTGCCGCTCATGGCCGTCGGATTGTTCTATCGCTTCGGCTACTTTCGTCAGCGGCTGAGTCGAGACGATTGGCAGGAAGAGGAGTATCGCGAAAATCACACCGATGAACTTGCACTGCACAGCGTCGATGACGAGCAGGGCAAGCCGCTGCTGATTCAGGTCGTGATGCGTGGCCGGGCAGTTTCCGCCCGGGTCTGGCGCGCGGACGTCGGTCGCGTGCAACTTTACCTGTTGGACACGAACGTTTCAGAGAACAGCGAAGTCGATCGTTTAGTGACCGGTCATCTTTATGGCGGTGATCGGGAAACGCGCCTGGTCCAGGAGATGATGCTGGGCCTGGGCGGCGTGCGTTTATTGGAGGCGCTGGGCGTCGATCCTTTTGTGTTTCATCTCAATGAAGGTCATTCGGCATTCTTAACTCTCGAGCTGGCCCGGCAGTTGATCGAGAAAGACGGAGTCACTTTCGACGAAGCGATGAAACGCGTCCGCGAGCGCTGCGTGTTTACCACTCATACGCCCGTCGCCGCGGGCCATGATGCGTTCGACGCTTCGCTGGTGGAAAAAGGATTCGGTGATTGGCCGCAACGTGCGCTTGGTTTGTCGCACGAGGAATTCTTCAAATTGGGCCGCGTAAACGGCGAGCAAGCGGAGACCTTCGGGCTGACGCCGCTGGCTTTGCGCACGTGCCGCTCGACCAATGGCGTCAGTCGCAAACATGGCGAAGTCTCGCGCGCGCTTTGGCAGAAAATGTGGCCTGACAGGCAGACAAACGAAGTGCCGATCACTTCGGTGACGAACGGTGTGCATCCGGCGACGTGGGTCGCGCCTTTGTTGCGACGCGTGTACGAGCAATGCATCGGTGAAGATTGGATCGAGCGCGCGCGTGACGCGGGCGCGTGGTCCTACGGCGTCGAAAAAATTTCCGACTCTAAATTGTGGGAATCACACTCGCTGCTGAAGCAACAGCTGGTGGCTTTTGTGCGCGATCATTCATTCGATGCGCGCCTGGCCCGCGGTGAAAGTGAAGAGCACATCGAAGCCGCGCGGACGATGTTCAATCCGGACATTCTGACGATCGGGTTTGCTCGCCGGGTCGCCGGCTACAAGCGTTGGGATTTGCTTTTGAGCAATCGCGATCGACTCTCCCAGCTCATTAACGACACGTCGCGGCCAGTTCAATTTGTGTTTTCCGGCAAAGCTCATCCGCAGGATGAGGGGGCGAAAGCGGTGCTTCAGGAATTGATTGATTGGCAGCGCGACATTACGGTGCGCCAACGCGTCGCCTTTATCGAAGACTATGATCAGGAGATCGCGCGCCAGTTGGTGCAGGGTGTGGACGTGTGGATGAACGTGCCGCGCCGGCCGCAGGAAGCGTCGGGCACCAGCGGAGAAAAGATTGCGATTAACGGCGGCTTGAATTTTTCTGTGCTCGATGGGTGGTGGCTCGAAGGCTATGACGGCGACAACGGCTTCGCGATTGGCGACTTGAGCGAGGTCAGCGACACGGAAATGGATCGGGAAGATTCGGAATCGATGTATCGCGTGCTGGCAGAAGAAGTAGTGCCGAGCTTCTATGATCGGGACGAACAGGGATTGCCACGCCGCTGGATAGCCATGATGAAACGATCGATCGAGACGCTGGTGCCACGATTCAGCAGCGATCGAATGGTCGCGGAGTATGTCGAGCGGATTTACTGATAGGTCCTATTGGTCTCATACGTCGCATGGGTCACATGGGACGAATGGGACCAATGTTGTAAACTATCCCACCCATGAAGCACTGCTCAGTCTGCAACCAACAATTCGACGATAGCATTAGCTTTTGCCCGAAGGACGGCGAAGTGCTCGAAGAGGATTCGGGCTCGCTCGTCGGCAAGGCGCTCGACGGCCAGTATCAAATCGAAGCGCTGTTAGGCAAAGGCGGCATGGGCGCCGTCTTTCTCGCGCGCCACATCCTGCTTGGCGATCGGGTGGCCATCAAGGTGCTCCCGCCGGAGATGCGCGGCAACACCGAGTGGCTGCGGCGCTTTCAACGTGAAGGCCAGGCCGCGCGCCGCTTCCGTCATCCGAACGCAGTTACCGTTTACGATTTACGTACGTCGGGCGACGGCACGATCTATCTCGTCATGGAATACGTCGAGGGAAATACGCTCGACGCTGAACTTAAGAAGCGAGGCAGATTTTCTCCCGCCGAAGCCGTCGCAGTGCTGACGCCGGTCATGAGTGTGCTCAACGCGGCTCACGCGATGGGCGTGGTCCATCGAGATCTCAAACCGGAAAACATCATGATTGGGAAGCCATCGACAGGCGGCGAGCCGGTGGTGAAGCTGCTCGATCTCGGCATCGCCAAGCTGCGCGAAGTTGCCGGCTCGGAAAGGACCGGCAACACAAATCTTACCGTCGCCGGACAGATGCTCGGCACTCCTTATTACATGTCGCCCGAGCAGTGGGGCGAGCTTCCGCATGACGGCAATTCAGAGATTGATGGCCGGGCGGACATCTACAGCCTGGGCGTGGTCCTTTACGAATTGATCGCGGGCAAGCGGCCGTTTAGCGGATTGACTTTACCCGAACTGCGCCGGCAACACGTCAGCATTACTCCCGCGCCTTTGCATGAAGCCGCGCCCGGCGTTCCGGAAAGTTTCAGTCGCGCCATCGCGCGTTCGATTGCGAAGGATCGCGGCGAAAGACAGTCAACCGCCGGCGAGTTGGAAAGCGAATTAGTAGCGGCGCTGTCGGCTGAAGGCATTACGCCTTCTGTTTCGATTGCGGACCTGGCATCAGAACCGGGCCTCAGTGTTTCGCGCGGCGTGGTGACTTCGCCGCAACAGACAGCCGCGACCTTGATGACCGGCGTTAATGAAGCCAAACCAACTCCTGCTCCGACCATGATGCCGAGTCAGGTCGCGACCATGCCGACGGTTGTTTCGCCGTCCAGCCCGCCGGTGGCGAAACCAACTACTCCGCCGATATCGCCGCCCGTTGCCATCGCACCAGCTGCAAAGCCTTCCGGTAAGAGTTCGGCTTTGATTTTCGCCGGTGTTGGCTTGATTGTTTTGCTTCTTATCGCTGGTGTCGGTGGTTACTTCGTCATGCATACGATGATGAACAAACCGGGGGCGAACACCGCGGGGACGGATTCGCCTGCGAAGCCTGCCGGAGCCGACCTCGCCGGCACGCACGAGGTGGGCCGTTACTGGTTGCAAGTCAATTCCGACGGTGAGTTGAATTCGATTCGTGCTGATGAGGTCATCCAGATGACTTCGGGTCAGCAGTTTAAGTTTCATTTCTCGCCGAGCGAAAACGGATTCATGTACATAGTTGGTCCTGGCGACGGAAATGTGCCGACAACTTTTCTGACGGCAAAGCCCGCGTCAGAATACGGCGTGCGATCGAATGAAGTTAAGAGCGGCGAGGACTTTGTCTTTCCCGGCGACAGCAGAAAGACGGAAAACTGGATCAATCTGGACAAGAATGCCGGGACCGATGAATTCACAATTATTTTTTCGGGCACGCAGCTGACGACGCCGGCATTTTTGGACGCCGATGCTTTGCACGAACTCAATGACAGCGAACAGGCTGAATTGAAAGCTGCGATCGCCCAATTCACATCGAACCTGGCCGGCACTGAAGTTATGAAAAACGCTCCGGCGCCTTTTGTCTCAGTAAAAGTCCCCCAAAGCGCGGCCGAAGGCGCGCCCGTGATTTTCAAAATCAAGATTGCGCATAAGTGAAATTAACCACGGAGGACACAGAGGAATACAAGAAGAAAGCTATGCTGTTTGGGGTTTTCGATTTCTCTGTGTCCTCTGTGGTGAATGTTTTTTGTTTTGGTGAAGATCTTCGAGAGGCAACAAAATGAAATCAAGAATCTTAATCACGCCGTTGGTTGCAGTTGCATTTGGCTGCGCTTTCTTAATCGTCAGCGCCCAACAATCCGACGATGAAGTTCGCGGTGCATTTATCAGCTCGCGTCCCAAGACGACCAACGCCAATGCGCCTGTGCGCCGGCATCGTCCGCCGCCGCGGAACACCAACTCATCTTCCGGAACAGCGCGCAATTCGAACAGCGCGCGCAACGAGAACACGGCGAACGCAAACACGAGCTTCGCGAACAAGAATTCGACGAAGACCCTGTCGCAGCCGATCGCCCTCGGCTATACGATGTTCATGCGCGACGTCAACGGCCGCGCCGTGCGTATCGATCCGACCCGTGAATTTCATAACGGTGATCGGATTCGCATCTCGCTTGAGCCGAACATCGACGGCTATCTCTACGTCTTTCACACTGAAGGTGACGGTGCGCCTGAGATGATTTTTCCGGACGCGCGGCTGGAAGGCGGAGAGAATTGGATCGAAGCCCACGTGCCCGTCGACGTTCCCTCAACGGTGGAAACAGACGAGCGCCTGCGCTGGTTGCAGTTCTATGGCAATCCCGCGACTGAGCATCTGTTCGTCGTCGTGACCCGCGAGCCGCTTGCCGATGTTCCCGTAGCGGAGACGTTGATGACGCTGTGCAGCACCAATAAAGAGAATTGCCCGTGGCATCCTTCCGTGGATGTCTGGACGCGCATTCAGCAGGCAGCCAGGGCTGATGTGAAAGTCGTTACCAGCAACACCGCCGGCCAGGCGCAGAGTGATAAGGAGCAAGTCGCGACGACGCGCGGTCTGGGGTTGGACCAAACAGCGCCGCAACCGTCGGTCATTCGCATGAGCGCTTCGACCAGCGCGCCGGTTTTGGTCACGATGTTGGATCTGGTTCATAAGTGATTTGTTGTTTGGAGTTCCGCCTTCAGGCGGGTTTGAGAGCGCTGCGCTGAAAAGGAAGCCGCAGAGCGGCGAAATGTTTATAGTGCAGGTGAGTAGACAGATTTAAGTTCGAATTTATAGAAATGCTCAACGAGCATTTCTCGAAATTCGGGAGTGGTAAGATGAAACAAACCTCTTTCTATAAACATTTCGTGCCTACGGCACTTTTGATAGTCATCGTTGCCGTCGGTTCTCTCTTCTCAACGCGTCCGATCGCGGCCCGCAACTTCGACAATCCCACCGCTCCCCAAACCGACCCTTCGACCTCGCTTTCTCGCGGTCGCGCTTTGCTCAAACAGGGTCATGCTGATCAAGCGTTGCCACTGCTCGAATCGGCGCTGAATTCTTTCACCCAAACAAATAACGCACGCGGCATTGCGGCCGCGCAAGATGCGCTCGGCGATCTCTACATGATCCAGGGCCAGTACCGGGTTGCGCTCGATCATTACAGATCGGCCTATCAGTCGTTTGTCGTGACGAGCGGCAAAGACCAGACGAGCGCGTCGGCCGCGAACAGCGTTGCCAGTCGCGCCGGCTCAACCGCGAGTGCGGCGACTGAGACGGCGGCGAGCACGCTCGACAACGGTTTCAATGCGAACCTGATGCTGGCGAAGATCGGCGACACGAATTATCGGATGGGCCAAATGTCGGACGCGAGCACCGCGTATTTCCAGATGAATGTGAAGAAGCCAGAGAGCGCGGGCGCCAAAGTCACCCGTCGCCTTGGCGGGCTCGGCGGAATCATCGGTAGTGTTTCAACCGGCAACGTGAACATCGCAACGCCAACCAGCAGCGCGATTGGTTTGCTCGAGACGAAGAAAGAGCTCGATGAGTATCGGGTGGCGATTGTTTATATGACGTTCGAACTCGGCATGGGCCGCATTGCGTTCGCAAACAAAGATCTCGAAACGGCGCGCAAACATTTTCAGAATGCGCTCGACGCCGGCAGTGGCGCTTTGCCGGTGGTCGCGAAGCTGGGCCAGACGCGTCGTTTCCGCGCGGCGGCGCGCACCAGTCTCGGCGATGTGGCTCTCCGCGAAGGCCGTTTCAAAGACGCGGCGAAAGTGTTTGGCGATGCTGCCGACGGCGCGAAGAAGGATGAGCGGCTTGATTTGATGTGGCCGGCACAGCGCGGTCTCGGCCGCAGTCTGTGGCTGCAAGCCGCGCAGGAAAAAGACGGTGCGAAGATGCGCGACCAGGCATTGAACGCCTATCGCGACGCGCTGAAGACGATCGAAACGATTCGCGCCGGCAGTTTGCGGGCCGACGAATCGCGCACTACTTTTCTAGCAACAACCGAAGATGTATATGACGAAGCGTCGAGCGCGTTCGCCGAAATGGCTTTGATGAATTCATCTGGCGGCGGGGCTCTCTCAGGCAAGGGCTTTGATTACGCGGCTGAGTCGTTTCGCATCACGGAAGCCGGCCGCGCGCGTTCGCTGCTCGACATGCTCGGCGAAGTCAACGCACAAATTACTGAAGGCGTGCCGGCGGATTTGCTGAAAAAGAAGCAGGACAATCTCGATCGGCAGCAGCAGATTGCCGAACAACTCACGGGGATTGCGCTTTCCGGCGATCAGAAACAGAAGCCTTCGGATCTCGAAAGCGAACTCGACAAGCTGCAGACTGAATTCGATCAAATCGAAAACCAGATTCGCACCGCTAGTCCAAAGTACGCGGCCTTGACCGGAAACCAACCGCTTGCGCTGGTCGATGTACAGCAGAAAGTTCTCGATGATGGAACGGTGCTGCTCGAATACGCGTCGGGCAACGACAGTTCATACATGTTTGCAGTCACACGCGCCGGTGTGGCGCTCTACAAGCTGCCGCGTCGCAGCGATATCGACAAGCTCGCTACCGATTTTCGCGCGCAATTGATTCCGCCAAAGCTGCAGCGTCGCATCGTCGGCATTGATGTGGCTGCCGATCAGCAGCGCGGCCTGGGAATCGTTCAGGGTCCGTCTGAAGATCTGCCGGCGTTCGTGGCCGCGTCGAATGCGCTTTACAAAACAGTTGTCGAACCAGCCGCGTCGGTCATTGGCGACAAACGAATTCTGGTCGTGGCTGACGGTGCGCTCAATTACATTCCATTCGAAGCTTTGGTGAAGAACGGCGACGGCGCTGATTATGCATCGCTCAATTATCTGGTGAAGACGAACGAGATCGTTTACTCGCCTTCAGCGTCAGTGATCGC
>DASWQK010000553.1:0-5807 GCA_036403735.1 Pyrinomonadaceae bacterium | reverse complement strand
CGTCTCAGAATGGCGTCGGTTGGGTGCGGCGTCCCTTGGATCAGATGAATCGATCCGGATTCAGCAGGCGATCGGTGAAACTTTTGGCCAACATGCGATCGAGAGTCCGGCGACAATTGCGCGTGAGCTGGCGCACGAAGGCGCGGAGCTGCGGCATCCGGAAATAATTGAGTGCGACGCGCGCTGGCGCGAAGCTCAAATGGATAGGCAGTTGAAGATCTTCGGTAAGGTGAGCGCATTGCAAACCGCCGAGCCTTTGAGATTGAAACAGGCCGAATCACTCGTTGGAAGACTGGAGCATCTGCGTGGTCGGTTTGAGCGGACAGGTGATGATCGTCAGATAGCGGAGCTCAGAGCTTTGGCAATTGACGCACGACGAGCCGCAGTCGCACGGGCGAAGGACACATCTCTTTCGATCGCCCTCCGTCATGAACAGACAGAGATCGCTGAATGGCTGATGGTTTGGTTAGAGACGCCGAACCTGTTTGAGCAGTGGGTGGAATTGCGGAAATCTTCGACGGCTTTCAAAGGAAGATTTTCAACTGAGTAGCATCCTGCTTATGTTTCTCTGCGATGCTCTGCGGAGTCCTCAGTATTCTCTCTGCGATTAGTCCTTACTCTTTACGAAATGAAACCGCCGAGGAAATGACCGAGGTCCTCGCAGAGGAACGCAGAGTAGATTGAAGAGGGACACACCTTAACTTTGTCTATTACCCTGCTATTGCTTCGTTATGCTGATGAATCCGCGTTGATACGCGGTCGCACGGTGAATGGATTGATCGTCTCGTACGCATGAGCGGCGCGGAACAGGGTTGACTCGCTCCAGTATGGTCCGAGTAGTTGCAACCCTATCGGCAGCCCTTCCGACGAGAGTCCGCATGGAACGCTGATGCCCGGCACACCCGAAAGATTTGCCGTCACGGTGTAAATGTCGTTGAGGTACATGGCGAGAGGATCGTCGACTTTCTCGCCAAATCTAAAAGCCGGCGTCGGAGTGGTCGGCGTCAGGATGAGGTCGCACCGCTTGAATGCATTTGCAAAATCCTGTCGCAACAGAGCACGCACTTTTTGGGCTTTCAAGTAATAAGCGTCGTAATAACCCGCCGACAGAACATATGTGCCAAGCATGATGCGGCGCTTCACTTCGGCGCCAAAACCCTGGTCGCGCGTCTTGCGATACATGTCGCGCAGTCCCGGTGCGTCCTCAGCACGAAAGCCATAGCGCACGCCATCGTATCGGGCGAGGTTCGAAGAAGCTTCAGCCGTCGCGATGATGTAATAAACGGCGATCGCAAAGTTCGCATGCGGTAGATCGATGTCAACAATTTCAGCGCCGAGATCACGATAGGTGTCGATTGCCTTTTCGATCGCGGCCCGCACCTCTTCATCCAAACCTTCGCCAAGCAGAGCGCGCGGCACGCCCAGGCGAAAACCTTTCACAAGGTTCTTCTCGGTCTCGCCAATGTATTTCGGAGTCGGCACATCGGCAGTGGTAGCGTCGTGGGAGTCGCGTCCGGCGATGACTTGCAAAACCGCAGCCGCATCGCGCGTGGTTCGAGCAAAGACACCGATTTGATCCAACGACGAACCAAACGCGACCAGTCCATAGCGCGAGATGCGCCCATAGGTTGGCTTGAATCCAATAACTCCGCACAGCGCGGCAGGTTGACGCACCGATCCGCCCGTGTCGGAGCCCAACGCGGCGGGGACGATGCCTGCGGCGACGGCCGCCGCGGAACCACCGGAAGAGCCGCCGGGAACGCGAGACAGATCCCAGGGGTTCTTGACCGGACCAAACGCGGAGTTCTCGTTCGAAGAGCCCATCGCGAATTCGTCGCAATTGGTCTTGCCGATGATGACGCCACCGGCTTTGATTAACCGTTCAATTGCGGTCGCGTTGTAAGGCGGATGGTATGGACCAAGAATGCGTGAGCCGCAGGAAGCCTGCATGCCGCGCACACAGATGTTGTCTTTGATCGCGATCGGAATGCCGGCGAGCGGCAAGCTATCTTTGTTCGAACTCTGATCAATCTCATCGGCGCGTTGCAGCGCTCCATCACGATCGATTTGCAGAAAAGCGTTCAATGAGTCGTTCAGACTCTCAGCCGCGTCGACTGATGATTCGACGGCAGCGCGCGCGGTTCCGTCGCCCCGTGCAATGCTGTCCCGAAGGTTGGAAATATCTGAATTCATTATTGGACAACTGGATTCGTGTGAACGCGGACTCAGGCAGGCGACGCCACCGGCTCCAACGACAGCATCATCACCCAGTCTCGTTGTTCTGTCGTTTCTGGGGACGCAACTCCACGGGCAACGCTCACCTCGCGAAATGCCCGCGTTGGCTCAACTCCTGACAGGACCAGCATACTGGAGGCGACTAATCCGGATCTTCCAATGCTTCCGCGACAATGAACGGCGATTTTCTTGCCAGCCAAAAGTTCTCGGTGCAACTTTACCAGAAATTCGCGCGCGGATTCGCGCGAATAGGGGACGCCCAGATCGGGAATAGGGTAATTACGAAACTGCAAATCCTGCCTCTGAATTAGCTCTGCTTCGTCTGTTAGCCCGAGTTCTTTCGCCTCTTCATCCGTCAGTAACGAGACAACTATATCGAACCCCGCATTTTGCAAACCCCGTACCTCGTCCTCCAGCCAATCGCCTCCACGCGGCCGCGGAATGATCGCGTTCGCCCGACCACGGTCCTTTAATCAGGTAAGTCATTGCTCTCAATCTTTCGGAATTATTTCTCGAGGAAGCGAATCCACATCAATTCCGCGCTCGCGAAGCACCCCTGATGCGATGAATCCCTCTATGATCGTACCATCGGCCCTGGCTTTTAGAGAACATGCCTGTCCGGGTCTTAGCGAATCGACAATTACCTCTGCGGATAACTTGCGAAAGGTTTCCAGTTTTACAAAGTTCAAGGAAGCTTCGGCGTGCAACGGCTTTAGCGGGGGATGTTTCATTGGGTTAGTACCTCACGCTAACACCTTTGGAACTCGAAAATGTCCCGCGGCCGGATCAGGCGCTTGCTCCAGCGCAATCTTCTGCCCGAGAGAAGGTTGCACTTCATCGGCGCGATCCGACTTGGTTGCTTCGCCTTCAGGTGTCAGCCCGCCGAGCGCCGGCTCGACATTACTCGTATCAATCGCGTTCAGCTGTTCGACATAGGTGACGATTTCCGAAATCTGCGCCGCGAACATTTTGCGTTCGTCGTTGGTGATGTCCAGGTGCGCAAGCTGCGCGATCTTCTCAATATCAGATTCAGATATGGGCATAAGAGTTAGTTAATCGTTGCCAGGATTTGAATCTCGGCGCCCGATCAGGTTATTGGCGGCCCGCAAAAACCGCGCTCGTAAATTTTCATCAGCAATCGATGTGGCCGCGAACATCAATTCTGTTGGCAGTGGATGGTCCGTCGGTTTCCTGGATGACTCGCTGCGATTGATCGAGTGCGCCTGTGGAACGTCGGATGGTGCGATGCGAAAGACGAGCACATCCACGGCGCCGCGTCCCAGCAAGTTGTTCATCCGAAATATCAGTTCAGCACTCATCGATTGAAGTTGTTTTTGCCACAGTGCATCCATGACCGAGACCGTCAACGTCTTGCCCTCGAAACCAGCAGGATGGGTATTCCGGCGCAAACCCTCGCCTGCCGCGCGGGCCCAGGCCATCTTCACCGCCAGCTCAGGGTTGGCGCGAACGATCTTAGGTAGCAATCTGGTTACATCAATCATCTGGTTGATTGAACTGGCGCACAAAAACTTTCACAATGGACCGCAACTCCGGCAGTTTAATGGAAGATGCGTCACTGACCAAGTGAGTGCGTGGGAATCGCAGTAATAGATACGGGATCTCATCGGTGAAATCATGATCGAGTTGCCAGAAATTATTCTCGCTTCAGCCAGCCCGCGTCGCGCCGAGATTCTGCGCACCGTCGGTTGGCCGTTTGAAACTCTCGCAGTTGATATCGACGAATCGCGGCGCGAGGGTGAAGACGCGACTGACTATGTTCAACGACTCGCGCTCGAAAAAGCTGAAGCGGCAGCGGCAAAAGCAGGCAGAAACCTGACCGTTGGGGAGGGTGCGTTGAGTCCACCAGCGCGCTCGCGATTCGTCATTGGCGCTGATACAACGGTAGCGATAGATGGTCACATCCTGGAGAAACCAACTGATGAAGCGGATGTGACGCGAATGCTCCGGCTGCTAAACAATCGCTGGCATAAAGTAATGACGGGCGTCGCGGTAGTCGATCGCACGACCTCAGTCACGAGAGTTGCCCACGAAGAAACGGAAGTGAAATTCGCACCATTGAGCGATGCGGAAATCCAATGGTACGTTGCGACCAGAGAGCCGATGGACAAGGCCGGTGCTTATGCAATTCAGGGTTTGGGCGCGCGCTTCATCGAACGCATCAAGGGCGACTATTTCAACGTGGTTGGATTACCTTTGCGACTGCTTTATGAATTGATGAGATCGACCGGGGAATAGATCGACCTTGTGAAGATTTCAAATTTCAGATCTCAGATCTCAAATTTTAGATCTGAGAGATCTCACAGGATCTTATCTAATCTCTCAGCTAACTGTTTTGCGACATCGGCGTTAGGATCCAGTCCGCCAACTACGGCGGCTGCCTGGCCCTGCTTATTAAGTATTACGGTCGAAGGCAGTTGATCGACGCCCAACCGTTTCGATACCAGACCATCGGGATCTCGCAACACGGTGATCTTATACCTGCGACCCAGATCGCGCAGTTGGTTATCATCGGCAAAGTTCTTCGACTTGGCCGAATCCGACTCAGTGCTCACCCAATAAACGGCAACGCCTCGACCGGCATATTGGTCGGCCAGCTTTTTCAGGCTCTCCATCTGATTACGGGTCAACGGTAGCCATGAGGCGCCAAACGCCAGCACGACCACCTCGCCGCGCAGGCTTTCAGACGATACCGGTGGGCCATCCAAAGCACGCAAAGAAAACTCAGGTGACTGGAGTGTAGTGGCGTTCGCAAATGACGCCACGGTCAGACTAAGTAAGCATGCGGCAGTGAGAATGACACTCCACGTTCTGGTTAACATTTGAAAACTCCTTTGCGCTCGCCACCGTTCGTTTCGGCGAGCGACCGAACAGAGCTTAGATGCGGAAATGTGGCCGCGCGTCATTGATGGCACAAACAGTCAGAATCCTTAGGAAAACCGGCTCGAATTCCTTGCCGGCTCGCGCCCGAGAACTTCCGCGTGAAGCCCGAGGTAATCTTCCCATGTGTCCATGTCACGCGCAACGTAGGGCGATTCAACCGGCAGGCGCAGCACCTCGGTTCGATGAGCATCGAAGAACGAGCGTAGGCCTGTGCGGGGATCGAGATTAATTAATTCGTCGTGGTAAGAGAAATCGATCAGGACGGGATGCCCACCACGTCCGCCGTGTTCGGGTTGAACCAGGCGAGCGCCGCGTTGCCATGCTGAGACAATCGTCTTAATGGTTGCGCTCGAGACGGCTGGATGATCGACCAGGGCAATCAGCAGGCACTTCGCGTTCTCAGAAATATGCTCAACGCCTCGTCTGATCGATTCGCCCATTTCGCTTTCCGAATCGGGGTTGAGCGCAAAACGCAGTTCGAAAGATTCAAGATGCTTTTGTATTTCATTCGCGCGATGGCCCACCACGACGACGATCTCGTCGATGTCAGCACCACGAAGATTCTTGATGCACGTCTCGATTACCGTGACATCGCCAAACGGAAGGAGCGGTTTGAAGGCGCCCATGCGGCGCGAGCGGCCGGCGGCGAGCAGAAGTGCGGCGACGTGATT
>DASWQK010000552.1:0-3077 GCA_036403735.1 Pyrinomonadaceae bacterium | reverse complement strand
ACGAGGAAGAGCTTCACAAGATTATTGATGACTTTGGCGCACAGGATTCAAATTTGCCGTCGAGCCTCGAGGTTCAGAGGGTTTATGACGATTACTTTCGGCTGACGTTTCCGGAAGATCTTTCTCCATTCGATTTTGCGGCCCTGGTTAATTATCTAAACTATCCTTTTGACTTTGATTTGGCCTTACACACGATCGCGGTCGCAGGTAAGACTTCGTTGAATTCAGATTTTCAAGGCATTCCGGCTCCACTTGTGGGGAGCAAGGCAATCGTGTATGTGCCAGAAGACGATCAGGATTACACTGTCGTTCACCTGCATAGTGAAGCAGGCAACAGCTTTTCTATTTCCCTGGCTGATTCGTCCTCGAGGTGGCAACCAATCCTGGACGCCAAGCTGTCGTCTCAAGTACGAATGCTGTTTACCTAGGATCGTGAAATTCATTTCTGTAATCACACTTTTGCTGTCGCTGCTGCTCGACCCGCGACTCGCTCACGCCCAAGCCAAAAAGCCAGTGCCGGTCTGCACTCAGGCAGCGTTCGCCGCCTTCAAACCCCTGCCGAAACTTGAATACGAATGTCCCGAGGGACAGGCGGATTATGGCGAGGAGATTCTAAAGTTGCCGGCGCGGCTTACGGCCATTCACCACCTGGAGAGATCGCTTGAATCACTGACCAGTGCGACGTGGTGGAATGCGAATGTGGATGAGCTGAATGGCTGTGAGATTCACGGCAGCGTCGGCAAACTGACTGATGAAGAAAAACAGAAGGTCAACGATAATGATTATGATCTTAAAATCTTCGGCGATCATCAGATGCGGTTGGGGGTGCTGGCCGATCCTTGTTACGCGACCGGGTACTCCGGCTCAAACGCTTTCCTGCTGGTGCGGGCAGCTGGAAAAGTTTTTGTCTCGCAGGTCCTGAATGGTTACGCTTCGCGCTTTGGTAATTCAGTAGGCGTCGACTTCGCCAACTTGAATGGGCGGACGATCGTGGAAATTTCGACTGCCAACAGTTTTCCACCTTCGCTGTGGTATCACTACTTTGTCATCGACCCCGGAACAAATAAGGCGGTGCCGAAGAAACTTTTTAAGGAAGATAATAAACTCACAAATGAGATCTATTCAGACATGCTGATGGGCGAACCGAAGGATTTTAGTCTCCCCAGAGACGCAAAGGAATTGAACATCATTCGTAATGGTCGCCTGGCGCGCTCGTTTAGCGCATACATGCAGGACGAAAATGGAAAAGTCGATGGCCGCCTGCGCCGGATCATCTATCGATGGAATGGCCGGTTTTATCTTCCCGGGCGCTGACCGGAAGAAGTCACAAGTTCCCGCAGGAGCGCGCTATGAAACAGCTAATCTGTACATCTTTAGTTGCTGCGTTTTTCTTCATCACGCTAACCCCATGTGTGACGCCAGCGCAGAAGCCTGCGCCGGAAAAGTTCAATCACGCGGTCGAACGATCAGAAGATGCTGCGCGCCTGCTTTCGTTGCTGGTCGATCCCAACAGTGGTTTGCCGAAAGCCTTAATCGATAAGGCCCGGGTAATCGCAGTGTTTCCGCGTGCAGCTCGTGAGGACGTACTGGTTCGAAAGTTCCTTCAGGGATACGGGGTAATAAGCGCGCGAGACCAGAATGGTTGGTCGCTGCCGGCCTTCTATCAATTTCTATCGGCGCCACGAAAATTCGCAGGAGGCTCAAACGAGAATCTTGGGCTGATTCTCTTGTTCATGAATGATGATGCGTTATCGTGGCTGGAAAAAAAGAAGTCTGAATTTAAGCATGAGCGCGGAGCAATGCTCGGGCCCGTGGGAGACGCAAACGTGCAGTCTCAGAATTTGGCCGGTAAACAAATAGTTGCTTACACCTATTACAACGGCAAGCTAAACGGGAAAATTGATCCCGATTTCTTTAACGATTTTATTCTCGAGCAGGATAACAACATCAACCTGCCAGTCTATGGCGCAAACGGGCGCGAAGTCCTCGGGGGCAAAAAGATCGATCTCGCATCTTTGCCTGCGGGGATCTCAGCTTTTCAGGAAGCCCTACGCAAGCAATAACTTGATTGACGACTGTTTCCACACGGCGCTAGTATTCGCCCCACCTTGAAAGGAGCTGGTCACATGTTCACCCGATGGTTTTGTTCCCTCGTCCTCGCTGTCTGCGTTTCTCTTTTGCTTAGTTCGAGCGCACGCGCGCAATACAAATTGGAAACCTGTGAAGACTTGAAGGTCGCCGAAGCGCATTTCGGAATTAACACGATCGAAACCGCGACGTGCGTTAATCCGACGAAAACGTTCAGTCCGACGGGCACGCTGCGCAACGTCCACGTGGTCTATTCTTTCCCAAAGGTGCCGACCGGCGCCGGCGTGACCTTTATGATCACCAAAGACAACGCCGATGGTGAATACGTCGAGAACAAGGACTATATGGTCTCGCCGCAGCACACGACTGCGTACGCGCGATTCACCATCAACACACCCGGAAAATATTTTGTGCGCCTGGCGAACTATTACAACAAAGCACAAGTGTGGGCCACCGCGGATTTCACCGTCGGCCCTGACACAGTTGGACCACGTTCGGTTGGCAACACTGCCGCGGGCGGCGGCAAGGTCTGGATCTGCAAGAGCGTCGATGACAGTTGGAACTGCGTCGGCGGAGCCAATGAATGGAAAGCCCATCTGGGTTTTGATGTGCTGTTCAAGAACCCGACTCCGGTGGGCGTCGATTTCATCGGCATCACCTTTTATAAGCAGGATGCGAGCGGCAAAGATGTCGAGTTTATGACGGAATATCAGCAGAACATGGGCGAGAAGAACCGCATCTATGCGACCGGCAACAACGAGATTACTCTGCCCGCCGGAGTCTTTTCCGTTTACGTGATCGCCTGGGGCAAGCGCGAAACGATGGAGCATCGCGGGAACTTAACGGAGTACTTTGCGAAGATGACGTTGACGGTGAAGTGAGTACGCAAAGGTAGGATTCGATATGAATCAAATCCACATTTTGTGAATCTAGACAGAATGCAAGACTCGTTTCCATACAAATTCTCAAAAGTCTTCACGCCTTCATGG
>DASWQK010000551.1:0-6407 GCA_036403735.1 Pyrinomonadaceae bacterium | reverse complement strand
AACTGAGGAATGAAATAGGGCCAAGGCGTTACAAACATTCTTTGTGGGACCACCATCCCGACGCACGTTTGTTGTTGACCGAGAAGATGCTGATGCAGCGAGTTCACTACACTCATCAGAATCCGGTCCGAGCCAATCTGGTCGAACGGCCTGAGGAATATCGCTGGTCGAGCATTCGATATTGGAACGGCGGAATTCTTGAAGATGAACCGCTGCGAATGGATATTGATCGAATTAAGTGGCGGAGCGAAGGCATAGCCTCCTGATTCTTAGAGAGTGTGACGGTAAGACGGAGGCTTACCCCTATGTGCTACGCCGAAGGCGCGACAGCTCGCTCTCCAATCAGAACCCGGCGCCCGAGGTGCAGCTTACAAAATATCCTGGGACTTGAGCGCGATGATCGTGGCGAGTACCAACCCAAAGAACATGAAGAGCAGGACGAAGGGATCGATGATGATGTTCCCCCAGGGATGCAGGAAGTTTATGTAGCGGCTCAAGTCCTCGGGAATTTTGTCGGCGTCGTGAATCTCCGGAACGGGCTTGAGCTTAGGCGCCGCAGGCTGTGACGATTGCACCCCGCTCTGTAGATCCTTCACGTAGTCTTTCATCTTGCGCTCGTATTCCTTCGAGTCGTCTTCAGCGTCCTTCTTATACTTCTCGACATCCTGTTTCGCTTTCGCGATGTGGTCGTCGTTGACGTCTTCGAGGTGCTTGTAGAGTCCGCGACCTTTGTTGTTGCCGTCAGGATCGGATCCTTCTTCATCCAAAGTGTCGAGCGTCGAAAAGCGCTTGACGCCATCAAAGGCCCACGTCGCCGGTATCACCGTACTGATCACGCGCGCGGTGTTTTGCGGCACGCCCACCAAACCCGAAAACAGAATCTGTGGAATCAAAATCAACGGGACCATGCTGGTGGCCATCTCGGATGTCTTTACGATCGCCGAGATGAACAGACCCAGGGCGATGCCGACCATCGCGGTGATCAAAACGATCACGATTTGCGGTATGGCCCAGCCCGGCACGCTCATCAGTCCGGCGTAATGCATGAATTTCAGCGAGCCGTAAAGCAGTAAGCACTGCAACGACACGATCATTGACAGGACAAAAAGTTTCGAGCCCACATATGGGAACAAGCGCATGTTGACCATGCGCTCGCGCGTGTACACAGCGCGTTCGCGGATGATTTCGCGCGAAGCGACGGAGGTGCCGAACCAGATCGCCACCAAAGCCAGTACGAAATAAGGAAAATCGCGCGGCGATTTGTCGGGCACCACCAGATAGGTAAGAAAAGCAATTATCGGCGCCTGTCCAAACAGGATCAGCAAATTGAATTTGTCGCGCGTCAGCACTTCGATGTAGCGGCGCGTGAGTGTTCCCCACTGGCCAATCGTGGCGAAGATGCCCATCCGCTGTTTTGATGGGGCTGCCTGGCGGCCATCGCGTGGCAGCGCACTCAGCGGCTCGACCACGAACCGGCGGTATTGATCTGTCTGCTGAAACTTCTTCTTCCATTCTTCAGCGACGTGCTCTGAAATCTGCTCCCGATATTTTTTGAGCGTGCCCTTCTGGGATTTCACCTCGGGCGGGATGGAGGCGACTTGCTGATCGATCGGCGCCTCAAGCTTGTCGTAGAGATCTTTGAAGCTGTCGGCTTTGATGTGCGCGAGCGCTTCCTGCGGCGGTCCGTAGAACACAAGCTTGCCCCGCATCAGCACGACGATCTTGTCGAAGAGCTTCACGTTCTCCATCGCGTGCGTCGTGAGAATCACCGTGCGGCCGCTCTCCGCGATTTGCCGGAAGAGCTTCATGATCTTTTCTTCGGTGGCCGGATCGAGACCGGAAGTCGGCTCGTCAAGAAAGATCACCGAAGGCTTTGTGATCAGTTCGACGGCGATCGAGACGCGCTTGCGCTGGCCGCCGGACAGTTGCGAGATCGCCACGTCACGTCGCTCTGACAGGCCCGTGACATCCATCACCTCATTCACAATCTGATCGATTTCGCGACGGGACACATCTCGCGACAGACGCAGACGGGCAACGTAGTAGAGCGTGCGATAGACCGTCAGCTCGCGATGCATGATGTCGTCCTGAGGAACGTAACCGATCGACTGCTTCAGCGAATCGAGATGACGATAGAGATCGAGATTGTTGACGAGCACATAACCGCTCGAGGCTGGACGCATGCCGTTCAGCGCATCCATCAAAGTCGACTTCCCTGCTCCTGACGGACCGAGCAAGCCAACAAACTCGTTCGGCTGAACCGTGATGCCGACATCATCGAGCAATTTGATCGTGCCGCCGCCGGATCGGTTCTTGACGATCTTGGTGATGTTGATGCAGTCGATGCGCGTCTTGGATCGCGTGTCATAGACGGCCACGCCCTGCGTCGCATCCGCTTGCAGGACGAACGGGCCGATTTGAATCACATCTGAAAGAGAAACGTTGCGACGGCCGCTGATGCGTTCGCCGTTGACGTACACACCATTCGTCGATCCGGCATCTTCCACCGCCACGTTGCCGCTCGTGCGCATAAACCGCGCATGATGATTTGAGATTTGCAAGCCATCCAATCGCACATCGCTGTCAGGTGAGCGGCCCACGGAAAGTTGCGGACGGTTTTCAAAGGACATTCGCACCAGCAGCTGCGGTTGTGATCCGGAAGGCGGCTTGGTGGCTTGCAACGATCCCGAGGTCGAGACGATCGTTTGTCGATGGGCCATCACGCCGATTTCCGCAAACGCCGGCGGGATCAGTCTTTGACTGGGCGTCGGAGCACCCGGCTGAATCTCGCGATGCGCCGGCGCGGGATGAGCGGGATCGACCAGTCGCAGTCGCGGCCCACCAACGCCAAGTTGAATTTGATCGCCATCAAACAGCGCCACGGTTTCCGTGATGCGCTGATCGTTGACGAGAGTTCCGTTGAAACTTCGTAGATCGCTAATCGAGAATTGATCGCCGCTCCTCTTGATCTCAGCATGACGACGAGAGACCACTGCGGCATCAGCGTCGAGGACCACCTCGCCTTCAGGATCGCGACCGAGGCGCGTTACCTCTTTGTTCAATTCGATCCGTCGGGTTTGCCCCGTGCGTGACTCTTCAAGTTCGAGGTGGGCTGAACCTTTTTGCGACGGTCGCGGTTTTTGCTCGCTGGAAACTTGAGGTGGGACGGATTTCGGAGCGGGAGAAGAGACGATTTGCGGGGCCGCGCCGCCGTCATGCACCGTTTCCATTCTGCCGAGGTTTGCCGGCTTCGGCTCGTCTTCTTCAGCGGGTGATTGCTCGATGCTGACAACTCGCAGGATTGGACCACCGGCGCCCAACTGAACGTGCGATCCAACTCGCACTTCAACCGGCTTGGTGATCCGTTCGCCATTTACGAAGGTGCCGAATCGGGAATTCGCGTCTGCTACAGTGCAAAGACCACCGGCAAGGCGGAACTCGGCATGCTTGCGCGAAACCATGGGCCACTGCTCCTGTGAAAAGAAGTAATGGCAGACCGCCGGATCGCGACCAACAAAAATGACTTCGCTGGTGAGCGAGCGTTCACCATGCAATACGCCACTTCGATTTTCAGCAAGGACTAGTTTCATGGCTTGATTCGGCAGTAGCCCGACCGTCAGGGAGGACGTTGTCTTACTTGGCTTGACGCCCTCCCTGACGGTCGGGCTACTGCCCCGAGATCAGACTTGCGCTACTTCCCGAACCGAAACGACTCGAGCATCATCGGCAGCTGGCCCTTCACACCGACGTCATCCACCGACTTCAACTCTTGCGCGAGCGACGTTGTCAACATCAATAGAGTGACGCCGTTCTTTCCACCGTCGACGGGCGGAACAAAAATTACGCGACCCCAAATCTTGATGTCGCCTTTCGCGGTATTGCGCGACACGCTTTCGAAACGGAACTCATACCCGTTGTAATGTCCAGTAGTAGTTGGCCCTTCGGAAACTTTTCGATATTCAGAAAAATCAGAGTTAAGAGCATACTGCGCACTCAGATTTTCGGCGAGCGTATGGAACGTCGCGCGGTCCCCTTCTTCAGAGCCAGCCGACGCATACCAGCCGACCGCAAAATTCTCTTGTGTAAAGTTTGGTGGTAAGCGACGCTCGACCTTTGCGAAGTTGCCGGCACCGGGCACGCCGGCCTTCGGATCTTTCTGCCAGCCATCCGGATAATAAAAAGAAAAATCGACGTAATGTTCGGCGAGCTTGCCGGTCAGATTCGCGTTCGAGTTTACAAACTGCACCGCATTCGCGGGCGGCGAATAAGGCGGCACTTCTATTTTCGGAGGTTCGGGTTTCGTTTTTCCGATATCCGGAGTGGTCACCACCACCGGTGTTGGTTTCGGATGTCGCGGTTCGACAATCACGCCTCGCTTCGCTTCCAACATCGGTTTCAGAACCAAGAAATATCCCGCGACTACGGCGCCCGCGCCCAGTAGCAACAGCACAAACAGAATTCCCATTATCAGCGGCAGCTTCGATCTTTTTTTCGGCGGTCGCGATGTCGGAGTAACGGCGGCAGCAGCAGGCACGACCGGCGGAGTAACCGGCGCCGCGGCCGCAACCTGGGCGGGCGGAACATTCGTCGCAGGTGAAGCAATTGTAACGGGGGGCGGCGAGGCTGGCGCTTGAGCGGGCGGACCAGGTGCAACGGGCGGCTGCGGAGCAACCGCTGCACCGGCGACTTGATCGGGCGGAACAGGTGCAACGGGCGGTGGCGGGGCTGGCGCTTGGGCCGGCGGCGCTTCAGTTGTTTGCGATGGAATGGCGCTGGTTTCCTGCGGCGGCGACACCGTCGTCTTGTAAGGATCAAAGCCGCTGCCGGTCATGCGCGGCAGCCCTTTTGAAATCGCCTTGGTGATTTCGTCGTCGAGTTCAGCCGAGTCAATGCGCACGGTTTCGCCCTGACCCGCGCTGGCGGAGTGCGCATCAACCAACGCCACCCCATCCTGAGTGCAAAACTTCTGCTTATCGTTCGCGTAAGTGCGATTACAGGTTGGGCATTGCTTCATCTGTTTCTACCGAAGAATTAAGGAGTTGCTTTCGCCCGCGCGGCGGCAATCTTAGTTTGCAAGTCGGCACTGTTGGGATCGAGCTGCAATCCGCGCGAGTAGGCGCGCACTGCATCCTTCGATCGCCCGGCTTTCATGTAACCGTCGCCGACACCCGCGAAACCGAACGCGCCCGCCAGTTGCTTGCGATCCGCGTCGGATGCGAGATCAACCGCCTGATCATAAGTCTTATATGCGTCATCATAGCGATCGAGCCCCAGATAAGATCTCCCCAGAATAATGCGCGGCAGGTAGGATTTTGGACTCACCTCGATCGCGGTTTTCAAGAACGGTTCGGCCTCGGTATATTTTCCCACCGCCGAAAAGAATCGACCCATCAAAAACAAGGCGCCGGGATTTCGCGCGTCAAGGTTTAGAGCTCGTCGCAGGACCGGCTCAGAATCGGGATAACTCAGCTCTGATTGCATCGCATCAGCAATCAGCACGAGGGTAGGTGCGTCCTTAGCTTGATCGATTGCCGAACGGTAGATCGGATCCGCTTCAGCCGATCGATTCGTATGACGTAACAACCGCGCCAGGTGCACCTTGGCCACCACCAAATTTGGATCTAACTCGACGGCCCGGCGCAAAGCCGCCTCCGCATCATTGTTGAAAATTCCGCGCGCGATCATTGCCGCTCCCAGCCGATCGAAAGCCACGGCGCTGGTCGGCTGCAACTGGGTCGCGCGTCTTGCAAAATATTCAGCATCGGTAAGGCGTTTCGCGTTCATGGCCCCGCTGCGCGGCTCGACCAGGACGAAACTGAGCGCCATCAACACGTCAGGATTGGTAGCCGCAAATTCGACGGCTTTTCGATAAGCATCTTCAGCATCATCCCACCGGTGCTGATCGACGTAGATATTTCCCAGGCCGTAAAACGCGCGCGCATCGTGCGGCTTTAGATTAACCGCAGCGCGATATGAAGACTCGGAGGCCGCGAACTTGCGCGCATCGCGCGCGTCGTTTCCATCAGAGATCGCGTCCTGATATTTTTCTTCGATTTCTGCCGGAGTCATCCGCGGGCGCGCGGGGCGGTTGGCATTGCCGCTGCGCTTCGCGTCGGGATTCTTCGGGCGAAAAATTCCGGCGCCTCCCACCAGATCCCCGCCTGCTTCCTGGGCGTGAGCAAGTGCGCCGGCAAACATCAGGCACATGCAAAGCAGCACCGGTCGAGCGAAACGAATCTTGCCTTGTTGGAACATCTACTCCTCCGTTTATCGCTTAACAAACAAAGTCTACTCTGCACGAACGAATCGAGCGTCTTAACTTGCGCGGCTGATTTTGAGGAAAGCAGCGTGTGAAAGCAAGCGAGATGACCACAACTGCTATGACGAGGCCTTCACCAGACGAAATC
>DASWQK010000550.1:0-3976 GCA_036403735.1 Pyrinomonadaceae bacterium | reverse complement strand
GACTGAGGACATGTTCCTCTACGAGCAAGCCTCGAATTTTGAGACAAACACTACCGCGCTCGAGACGATGCTCCGCGGGGTGAAGAGCGTTCCCGGTATCGAGACCCTGCAGATGTCGCACATCACCATGGCGCCGGTCGTGAAAGATCCGTCGATCGTCGAGCGATTGACCCCGCTCATCGTTCCCTTCTCGCATGTGCAGCACAAGGAATCCACCGATCCAGATCAGCGCATGACCGATCCGATCATTGGTTTAGAAACAGGCAGCTCGCGCCTCTTCGACATTTTCATGAAGGGCAAGGCTTATCCTTACAAGGCCGGCCAATGGCGCGACGTGGTTCTGAAAGGAATGGAAACTCTGAATAAGCACAATTGGTTTCCGTTCTGCACTTTCATCATCGGCTTACCGGGCGAGACGGACGCAGACACGAAAGAATCGCTCAACCTGCTTTACGATTTGCGCGACGCCAAGGGGACCTTCGTTCCCACGTTCTTCGTTCCGCTCGAGAACACGCGCATGCAGCAGAAGGACAGCGCCAAGCTGATCGAGATGACCGATCTGCAATGGGAATTTTTCTACACCTGCTGGAAATACAATCTGCACTTCTGGCACGGTGGCTCCTCCGCGAATATGAAATTTTCGCTGGGCGTGCCGCTCTATTATTACGGTTTGGGACGCAAGCTGTTTGGCAACGGAATCAAGTATCCGCTCTATCGATTCGCCGGCGTGCCTGATCGGTTCATGCGCAAGCATCTCTATCTGGATTTCACCGGTTACAAACGCAGCAAAGGCGTCATGCACGCGCCGGTCGATGAAATTCTTCCAGGATTTAAGACGGTGCGCGATCAGGGCCTGAACATGGTCGACGCGACCCAGCTTCATCAACTCGGATCGAGCATGGCTGCAACCGTCGAACCGATTCAAATCGCCAGCTAATTCAATCAAGATGATCCGCACGCCGTTGCCGATTTCGAGAGCCGCAACTCGGCTCGGCTGCTGCTTGCTCGCGCTGCTGACGGCCTCCTGCAGCGGCTCCCTATTCAAAGTAAAACCCGTCAGCGAAATGCCCGCGATGCCTGCCTCGGCAGCGAGCGCAAACGTCGGCTCGCTTTCGTTTCGGGCTTCGCCGTTGTTGACCGATGAAGAGACGCAAGAGCTGTTTGAATCGAATTTGCAGTTGGCAGGCCTGCTGCCGGTGCGACTCGAAATTGTTCACAACAGCGGCGATGCGGTTGAGATCAGGAAACTGAAGTTCCGTTTGCACGACGAAGCAAATACTGAATGGAAATTAATCTCAGCGAAGCAGGCAATCTCACGAATCCTCAAAGCAAACGGAGTCTTTGCCTACAATCCGAATTCACGCAAGACTTTCGAAAAAGAATTTCGCGCTTATGAGTTTAATCTGAAGGACCCGGTTACACATGCCGAAGGTAAGCGTCACGGATTGTTGATTTTCCTGTCGGCGAAAAAAGATCCAGTGTCGGCGCCAAAAAACCTCACGCTCACCATCGAAGGTTTAGCTCAAGCTGTTTCTTTAAGACTGAACTGAGTAACTCAACACCGCAGGCTCCGTAGGAGCTCGGAAGAGAACCATCCCCGCTAGCTATAAACATTTCATCCCTACGGGATGATATCCCCTGTTACTGAGCGGGCGGCGGTTAGACTTTCCCTCATCTCTTCTAGTAGGCTTTCGCTTCCCCCTAAAAACTTTAATTCACCATCGAAAGGAACTACTCATGGCTCCAGAAGCTCAAACCGGAAAACAGCCGACGCCGGCGTTATTATTCGACACTTTCAATGCGTATCAACGAACCCAGGCAATCAAGACCGGAATCGAACTCGAAGTGTTCACCGCCATTGGTGAAGGCAACACGACCGCGAAAGCGATCGCCGAGCGTTGCAGCGCATCCGAACGCGGCACGCGCATTCTCTGCGACTTTCTCACCATCATCGGTTTCTTAACCAAGGAAGGAAATAATTACGGATTGACCGCGGACTCGGCGATGTTTCTCGACAAACGCTCGCCCGCATACATGGGCACGGTCACCGGATTCATCTTGTCGCCAAGTGTTATGGACAACTTTGATCGACTGACTGACTCGGTTCGCAAAGGTGGCTGCGCCGGCCCTTCGTCAGTCGAACCTGAGAACCCGATGTGGGTCGATTTTGCGCGGGCCATGGCGCCGATGATGGCGCTTCCCGCGCAGCTAATGGCCCAACTCGTCGATCAGACAAAAGACCAGAACCTGCGCGTGCTCGACATTGCCGCGGGTCACGGCCTGTACGGCATTGCGTTCGCCAGACAGAACCCACAGGTTGAAGTCACCGCGCTCGATTGGCCGAAGGTGCTCGACGTCGCCAAAGAAAATGCGCAGGCCGCCGGCGTTTCAGATCGTTATCATACGAAACCCGGCAGCGCCTTCGATGTTGATTATGGAAATGGTTACGATGTGGTGCTGCTGACGAATTTCCTGCATCACTTCGACAAAGAGACGTGCGAAACATTGCTCAGAAAAGTTCACGCGTCATTAGCGGACGGCGGGCGTGCAGTCGCGCTTGAATTCGTTCCTAACGACGATCGAGTGACGCCGCCGCAAGCCGCGGCCTTTAGCATGCAAATGCTCGGCGGCACGCCCAGTGGCGACGCGTACACCTTCGCCGAGCTCGAGCAAATGTTTCAGAACGCCGGCTTCACGCGCAGCGAGATGCACGATCTGCCGCCAACGATTGAGCGCGTGGTTATTGGATACAAGTAAACGACGTATCAGAAGCCCGAGCGTGAGCGAGGACAACTAACCCTCTCCCCCTGGGAGAGGGTTAGGGTGAGGGCCTGGCGGTCGCGGTAAACCCTCACCTCGGTCCTCTCCCAGAGGGGGAGGAAGAAGATCAAAAAGGAATTCCCTCGATGCTTATAAAGAAATTGGTTGCTTCATTCCTGCTGATTGCCGTCGCGTGCCTATCAGCATCAGCCCAGACTGAGCGGGCCCCGCAGCGAATCGTATTTGCCCGTGGCGCCACCGTCGCGCGCGCGACTGGTCATCTGCGCGGCAATCGAGATTCAGCGTGGTTCGTCTTGCGGGCCAGCACAGGTCAGCACATGCGCGTCAGTATCAACGCGCGCGACGCGACCCACGGCACAGTGATCTCTCCTACCGGCAAACAGGAAACCCAACCCGGCGTCGTAGTTTTCGACGACGATCTTAGTGAGACCGGTGACTATAAGATTGGCGTCAGCGAGAGCCCGATGGCCAATGCGTGGCGTGGCAACTTTACGGTCGTGGTTGAGATTCTGCCGCGCGGTCAGGCAACTCCTCAGACGTCGAACCTCGAACGTTACGTTGGTAAGTATCCAAATGAACTGTTCCGCGGAGTGCCGTCGGTGAAGACGCGTCTGCGTCAATTGCTGGGAACGAATTACAAAGCTTTCACTGATCGGATGCAGGTTGAAACGCCGATCGAGAAGGACGGCGACACGATCGTGATGAGAGGCTGCATGGCGCATTCATGCACCATCGAAGAAGCAATTCTGGTGATCGATCTAAACGATGGAACGCCTTACGTCGCGCTGAGATTCAACAGCAAGTTCCGGCCGCCGTTCGCTGCTGACAGGTCTCAGATTCCGCAATCATTACGGCGCGCAATGCGACAAGAGTGATCGCTGAAAATCTTTCAACCTGTTGAGCCAAACCCTCCGCTGCCTCGCATGGTGTTCGTAAGGTCGTCGGACCAGACGGCGGTCGGAGTGATCATCTTCTCAATTATCAACTGACAAATTCTTGTCTGCGCCGGCAACTCTACATTCTCGGCGCCGGTATTATGGAGCAGGCACTGGATCTCGCCGCGGTAGTCGGCGTCGATAACTCCGGCCAGCACGTCAATCCCCTTCTGCACCGCCAAACCGGATCGCGGCGCGAGGCGACCGTAATGGCCCTCAGGTATTGCCACCGCGAGACCGGTTCTTATCAGTTGCCGTTG
>DASWQK010000549.1:0-3567 GCA_036403735.1 Pyrinomonadaceae bacterium | reverse complement strand
GGCGCGCGATGGAATACATGGCGCCATTCATTCGCGACAAGAAATCGTGGCCGCTAAAACCTGATGTGATGTACGACCAGGAATGGCCCATGCGGCAAAGTAGTCTCTTGTTTGCAGGAACCGGTCTCCACCGGCAGGACTACATCGATCTGTGGAAGACATTGCCGGCAAACTCGAACGTCGAAGAGGTTATTCGAAACTTCTTCATTCGACAGCCGGTCTTGTGGGTGAATTAAACCGCGACGTCACGGGAAATTATGAAGACAACGCCGGTTTCAACGGAGTGTGCCGCCGCTGGCGAGGCGTTACGGCCGAAGAACGCGAAGATCTGCGCGCGGTGCTCGAAAGCTGGCAAGTGTTTCCGGATTGAAGATACTTACATTGTTTAGAGTCGGGCTACTGCCCGTCCAAGCGGGCGGTAGCCCGCTTCTAACGACCTCGTCACTATCGAACCGAATGAAGAAACTCACCTGGGGACTGATTGGTTGCGGCGATATCGCGCGGAAGCGGGTCGCGCCGGCGTTGCGTGATCTGGAAGGGTGCGAATTCATAGCCGTCAGTCGCGAGCGCGAAGATCTCGCGGAAGCCTTCGCCAAAGAATTCGGCGCCAAGAGGTGGTATTCGACCTGGCAAGATTTGCTGAAGGATGAAGAGATCAACGCTATCTACATCGCGACGCCCGTGCATTTGCATGCGCTGCAAACGATCGCCGCGGCCGAAGCAGGGAAGCACGTCCTTTGCGAAAAGCCAATAGCGATGAACGTGGACGAATGCGATCGCATGATCGCTGCGTGTCGCGCTAACCAGGTAAAGCTCGGCGTTGCTTATTACCGCCATTTTTATCCCGTGATTGGACGCATCAAGGAAATCATTCAGTCGGGTGAAATCGGAGAGCCGGTGCTGGCGCAGATAAACGCCTTTGAGTCTTTCAATCCACCAACGACGCATCAGCGCCATTGGCTCCTCGAAAAAGATCGATCTGGTGGTGGGCCCATGTTTGACTTTGGTTGTCATCGCATTGAGGTGCTGTCGAACATCTTCGGCGCGATTGACGAAGTCAGAGCCCTGACTGCAAACGTCTTGTTCGAGCGAGAAGTTGAAGACACTGCGATAGCGCTTTTTCAGTTCGAACGCGGAACTTGCGCAGTGCTCTCAGTCACGCACGCGGCGCGCGAGCCGCGGGACACACTGGATGTCTTTGGCTCGCGTGGTTCGCTGCGCGTGTCGGTCCTGAACGAAGGGACGATGCAGGTCAGGAGCGACCTCGGGGAACGTTACGAATCCCACCCACCTGACCTAAACATACACGCGCCGCTGATCAGAGATTTTGTCGAGGCGGTGATGAATGATCGCGAACCTGCGGTTACGGGAGATGTTGGTCGAGCAGTGGCGAAGATCGAAGAAGCGATTTACGCGAATCCCGACGCGAGGAAAAGAATGTGATCAACTGAAGTCTGTCAGACACAAGAACGGAGGACTCCGATGAATCAAACACCGCGCTCGCTACTTGGCCTCTGCGCAGTGCTATTTCTTTTCTGCCCAGGGACCGCTCGGCCGGCGCCGAAGACTCTCGACATCTATTTCATCGATGTCGAAGGCGGCGCGGCGACTCTGATTGTGACGCCCACCGGACAGTCATTGCTGATCGACGCGGGCTTTCCCGGCGATCGCGATGCCGGCCGAATCGCGCACGTAGCTCTGGAGATCGCGGGGCTGAAACAGATCGATCATTGCGTGATAACGCATTGGCATCGCGATCATGTGGGCGGAGTTCCGGCGCTGGCGAAGCTGATACCGATCAAGAACTACTATGACCATGGATTGCCGCAGACGCTCGGTTCGGATCTGCAAGCGGAATTTATTGATGCCTACAAGCAAACTACGGAAGGAAAATCGATCACGCTCAAGCCAGGTAACGAGATCAAGCTACAAAGGTCGCCCAAGTACTTGCCGCCGCTCGATGTCCGCGTCATTGCGGCCGGTGGGATGGTGCTCGGCGAACAGACGATCGCGCCCCAGGTTCGGCCATGCGGAGAGAATTTCGAAGCCAGGGCTGAGGACACCAGCGACAACGTTAACAGCGTCGCCATCCTTCTCACATTTGGCCGCTTCAAGTTTTTTGATGGCGGCGATGTGACCTGGAACCTCGAGAACCGTCTGGTGTGTCCGAAGAACCTGATCGGTCCGGTGGATGTTTTTCAGGTCGATCATCATGGAGTCGATTCCAGCAACAATCCAACGATGGTGCGCGCGATTCAGCCGCGCGTCGCAATCATTGACGATGGCCCGCGCAAAGGCGCCGAGCCCAGAACGTTTGCGACCTTGAAACAGAGCCCGCTGATCGAAGCCATCTATCAACTCCATCGAAATCTTCGTAGCGCCGATAAAGAGAACACGATGGCGGGCTACATTGCGAATGAAGAAGAGGCTTGCCAGGGCAACTTCATCAAGCTTTCAGTTGAGCCCGATACAAAGTCATATACGGTCAGTATTCCCGCGAAGCAGATCAGCCGCAGCTATCGCACGAGATAACCATTTAACGCCAGCAGGTGCATAGATCATGAAACTAACCTTCATCGATTGGACCATCATGGTGATTTATTTCGTCTTTGTGTTGGGCATCGGCTTCGCGCTGAAACGCTACATGAAGACGAGCACGGATTTCTTTCTGTCAGGTCACTCGATTCCCGCCTGGATCACCGGTCTCGCATTCATATCGGCAAACCTGGGAGCGCAGGAAGTGATTGGCATGGGTGCGTCCGGCGCCAAATACGGAATCGCCACCAGCCACTTCTACTGGATTGGAGCCATCCCGGCGATGGCTTTCATCGGCGTTTTCATGATGCCGTTCTATTACGGTTCGCGCGCGCGCTCGGTGCCTGAATATTTGAAGTTGAGGTTCGATGAGAAAACTCGCGGGTTCAACGCGATTTCGTTTGCCGTCATGACGGTTCTGTCGTCAGGAATCTCACTCTATGCGATGGGGTTGTTGCTCGAGACTCTGTTGGGTTGGGATTTCAGCTTCAGCATTTTGATCGCGGCGCTGATCGTTCTTATTTATGTATTCCTCGGCGGGTTGACCTCGGCGATTTATAACGAAGTGTTGCAGTTCTTCCTGATCGTTTTTGGTTTCGCGCCGTTGGTGTTTCTTGGTCTGCGTGACGTAGGAGGCTGGTCGGGATTGCAGGCACGCCTGGCCACGGTTGCGACCAGCAACGGCTTTGGTGCCGGGGCATGGAGTGAATCATGGAAGTACATGGGCTCACCGTCATCGAATCCAATGGGCGTTGAATGGTTTGGACTGGCGATGGGCCTGGGGTTTGTCCTGTCATTCGGCTATTGGTGCACGGACTTTCTGGTGGTGCAGCGGGCGATGGCGGCGAAATCCATGTCGGCAGCACGCCGGACGCCGCTGATTGCGGCAGTTCCCAAGATGCTATTTCCATTTCTGGTGATCCTGCCGGGAATGATTGCGATTGCCCTTACGTACAAATCGGGAAGTAGCGGATTCAGCTTACCGAAAAAGCTCGACGGCACTTTTGAATACAACATGGCGATTCCGATGAT
>DASWQK010000548.1:0-3985 GCA_036403735.1 Pyrinomonadaceae bacterium | reverse complement strand
TATTCAGTCTCGAGTATTCCCACGACATTTCTGATCGATCGTCGCGGGGTGGTTCGCTTTATCAGCGTCGGCTCAAGTGATGTTGAGGCTGCGGCGCTCAACAGGATGATCAAGAAGCTGATCGAAGAGCCGGCAGCGAGTGCTCCTTCAACGGCTCGGTGAGAAGATGCGAAAATTTATCTATCGAGCGCATGTGTGGCTGGCATTGATCGTCGCTATTCCGGTTCTTGCCTGGACATCCAGCGGGTTGTTGTATGCGTGGCCCGACGCGGTCGAAGGCGGAAAAATCGAAAGCATCGACGCAACCCGAATTCATGTTTCACCGTCTGATGCTTTGCTAAAGGCAAACGAGTTTGCCGGAAAGAAATTACCGATCACTGCGTTGACGTTGCTTATGCGTGAAGGCCGGCCGGTCTATCAGGCAATCGGCGGAATGGGCGCGGACTCGCTGCTAATTGACGCGGAAAGCGGCGCCGTGATCAAGACGCCGCCCCCCAATGCTTTGACCCGGTATTTTCGACAAGCGCACTTTTACTTCTTCGCGGGTTCATGGCAGGTGACGTTGCTCATCGGGCTCTCTGCGCTCGCCGGTCTGTCAGCGCTGTCTGGCCTGTATTTGAGTTTGACGCTGTGGTTTGGGAAACTATCCAGGCGAAGTTAATCAATGCAGATATCCCTCTTTAATATTCTCATCGCATTCGCGGGCGGGCTGCTGTCGTTCTTATCGCCATGTGTGCTGCCGCTGGTACCGGGTTACATCTCGCTGATGTCGGGCGTCAGCATCGATCATTTGAAAGCTGAAGGCGCATCAGGCTCGAGAAGAGCGGTGATTGCGAACTCGCTCGCGTTCAATGCGGGGCTGTCGGTGATTTTTCTTACGCTCGGCGGCGCAGCGGGTCTGCTGGGCGCGGCGATCATCAACAATGTTTGGGTGCGCGTGGTTGGTGGACTGGTAATTATCGTATTCGGTCTGCACCTGATTGGCTTGTTGAAGATCAAATATCTTTACAGGGACACACGACAATTTTCGAATGAAAAGCCGCGCGGCATGTTGGGATCGTTGACGCTTGGAATCGCGTTCGCTGCCGGCTGGACGCCGTGTATTGGCCCAATTCTCGGGGGCATCATTGGTTTGGCGGCAACGAGTGGCGGTTGGAAAGGCGGCTTGTTGCTCTCAGCATTTTATTCCGCGGGTTTATCAGTGCCGTTTCTGTTGACCGGGCTCGGCATCAATCAGTTCCTGAGCTTCTATTCAAAGTTTCGACAACACCTGCACAAGGTCGAGGTCGTCTCGGGGGTCGTCCTGATCTTGATTGGAGTGCTGGTGATGAGCAACCGCGTGACGCTGCTGGCGAGTTCGCGTCTCGCTGGTTGGCTGCCCGATTGGGAATCGCGTTTGAAGCTCAAAGGATCCGGTCAGCCACCCCAGACGCCTGCTACCGGACAGAAGTTCCCAACGGCCCCAGACGTTCAGTTTACGAAACTGGATGGAAGCGCACTGCGACTTAGCGACCTTCACGGTCGCGTGGTGTTGCTGAATTTCTGGGCCACCTGGTGCATCCCGTGTCGTTCGGAAATGCCGGAATTCAATCAGATGCAGCATGATTTTGAAACTCGCGGTCTCTCGATCGTAGGAGCATCAATCTCGCCGTTGGACACCCCGGACGTTATTAGTAGTTTTCAACATGATGTTAAGCAGAATTACACGATCGTGCGCGGCGGCGAAGAGATTGGCAATCAGTTTAGTAACGGGCCCGGCTTACCGGTTACTCACATCCTGGACCGCGAGGGCCGTATTCGGCAGACATTCTTTGGACCACAATCGCGTGAAGTATTTGAATCAGTAATTAAGCCGTTGCTTGATGAAGGTCAAACGACGGCTCAGAAGTAACCTCAGTCGGAGAGCAAGCTATGAAGAAACTTATCTTAGTCGGACTTTTCCTGATTTTATCAACGGCCGCATTGCACGGACAGGGCAATCACGAATATTCGCCGCTGGTCGAGAAGACCGTTAATTATAAGAATTGGACCCTTAACGATCTCGCGAATAATAAGGCGACCGATTTACGTTCTCTGATAGCAGGCAAGAAACTCGTGATGGTGCTTTACTTTGCGCCGTGGTGTCCGAATTGGAAGAACGAAGCGCCGGTGGCTGCCAGCCTATACGAGAAGTACAAATCGCAGGGCTTCGAAATTGTCGCCGTCAGCGAATATGGACCCCGCGACGACGTGAAGAATTTCTTTGGGCCAACCGGGCCCCCCTACCCCGTGGTCACCGAATCTGAATCTCGCGACGATCGTGAGAAGACACCGCACTATGGCTATCGTCAATTGACAGGCGATACGCGCCGCTGGGGCTCACCGTGGAACATTTTTCTTGAGCCGTCGAAATGCAGTTCAAACGGCGACGTGCTGATGGAAAAAGCCTGGGTCGTCAATGGCGAACTCATCGAGGCTGACGTAGACAAGTTCATTCACGATCGGCTCGCGGCGAACGCTGCGATCACTCCGTGTAAGCAATAAGTTGGGAGCGCCGCCTTCAAGGCGGAAAGCCGCATGAATGCGGAACTCCTAACGAGACGAGCGGACAGTTGAGCTCTATTATCGATCACAATTCTCACCTCACAATTTCTGTAACAGCCGAATCCGCAGGCGAGCGATTGGACTCGTTTCTGGCGGCGCGAGTGGAAGGTTGGAGTCGCGCGCGCTTGCATCGACTGATCGAAGATGCCGATGTCTTGATTAATGGAGAGACGGCTAAACCGTCCTACAGAGTTCGGCCAGCGGATGAAATCGAGATTGAGCTGACGCCTTCACCGTCCGAATCGTTTGTTCCCGAGAATATTCCCATCGACGTCGTTTACGAAGATCAGGATCTGATCGTTATCAACAAGCCCGCCGGTATGGTAGTGCATCCGGCCGCTGGAAATCCGAGTGGGACCCTCGCGAATGCGCTCGCATTTCGTTTTCGCGAGCTATCAACAGCGGGTGGCGCGGCGCGTCCTGGTATCGTGCATCGGCTGGACAAAGGAACTTCGGGATTGATGGTCGTGGCGAAGACTGAATTCGCGCACGAGGACTTGTCCAATCAATTTCGGGCTCGCGAAGTTTTCAAGTCCTACATGGCGCTGGTTCACGGGCAAGTCGAAAAGCGAAAGGGCGAAATTGATCAGCCACTCGCTCGGGACCCGCGCAATCGCGTGCGTATGGCAGTCGTCCGCGCCGGCCGGCCGGCCCTTTCAGTTTATAAGATTCGCGAATCGTTCGACCGATTTACCCTGCTTGACGTTGAGCTGAAAACAGGACGCACGCATCAGATTCGCGTGCATCTCTCATGGCTTAAACATCCGGTCGTTGGTGATGACGTTTATGGTGCGGGTCGTGATAAGACTATTGCAGATGTGGAGATTAAACGATCAGTAGCAAAACTCAGTCGGCAGTTTCTGCATGCGGCCCAGCTTGGCTTCAGACAACCAACCACCCATAAGAGTCTGAAGTTCACCTCCGCATTGCCGCCTGATCTCGAGTCGCTGCTCAATCTGATTAAGAACCGCGGCGTGGATGTTTAGCTCATGCCGACGTACCTGTTTGTTCCCTGAGTTGGGCCGTTTGACACGGCGTTTTCGTTGCCGCAAGATAGTTTCATCCCCTGAATCCCTCTTAATAATCAATCGGCAGAGTCGATGCCGGTTGCTTCCCCCTTTAAGTTTTGCTGAACCTGGATCGTAGGGAGGAGTCGGGATGTCTAAGACTTTTGTAACTGGCCTTTTCAAGACCCGCGCGGCTGCCGAGGCCGCCGTTGACGCAGTTATCAAGCGCGGTTACACGCGTGATGACGTCAGCGTTCTAATGTCAGATTCGACGAAGAACAAAGAGTTCGCAGTGCAAACGCGTTCGCACGCCGCCGATGGATTAGGAGTCGGCGGTGCCATCGGCGGAACCGTTGGCGCTGTGCTGGCCGCTATTGCCGCTGTCGGAACCGCAA
>DASWQK010000547.1:0-2090 GCA_036403735.1 Pyrinomonadaceae bacterium | reverse complement strand
CTCGTGCTGTGGCCGGGAATATCAAACTCGGGCATAACTCGAATGCCGCGGTCGCGCGCGTATGCGATGATCTCGCGCACCTGATCCTGAGTGTAGAAGAGACCGTCTGATCCGAACGTGTGAAGCCTGGGAAACTTCTTGGTCTCGACGCGAAAGCCCTGGTCTTCGGTCAAGTGCCAGTGAAAGACGTTGAGCTTGACTGCGGCCATCGCATCCAGATTTCGTTTGAGAACTTCCATCGGCTCGTAGTGGCGGGCGACGTCAATGAGCAAACCGCGCCACGGAAAGCGCGGTTGATCCTGGATCTTAATAGCCGGCAGATAATATCCGTCGCGGTCGCCCTGAAGCAGTTGCAGGAAAGTCTCGAGGCCGCGTAACGCACCTACGACTGTGGGCGCGACCAGCCGCGCCTGCTTGTCGTTGACTTCCAAACTGTAGCTTTCGTTTTCGTTAAGCGACGGAATGATTTCGCCGGCCCGTTCGCATTGGACCACCAGGATGGCAGCGCCTTCATCAGTTGCGAGGTCAGCCGGCAGAGTCAGAACGGTTCGTCCCGCGAGGCGCCTGAGCATGCGATCGATGCCGGCGCGTAGACGGTCGTCTGTGTGGTTCTTTACTGCGACATTGAAACTGCTGGTAATCTGCAACCGTCCCGTTTGAATTTGCACCGAGGCAGGCACCGGCATGAGATTCATTTGCGCCGGCGCCATCATGTTCGCAGTTGGGTTCTGGCCGTACATAGGCAAGCCCAGACTCACAATAGTGGTTGCGGCCCACAGGATGTATTTGGCGGTTTTCATGAGTAGCAACAGTTCGCTTTCGCTTGGTGGTGGTTTGATGTTAGCAATAACATACGTGACTTATCCGCGTTTGCGGCCTTCGTGTGGCTTAGTTGTGTGTTCGTGTTTCTTCGTGGTTCGCGTTGCGGATGAATCGACGAGAACCAAACCACGAAGTCAGACGAAGCGTGACTCACGAAAAGACATGCAGGTCCGACTAATGAGTCAAGTATGTTGTTACACTTTCAAGGCCGAATTCGTGACATAATCGCGCGGCTTTCGTCGATCGCATTGTAGCCGATTCATCGCCGATATGGACTATCGAAAGAAGCTCAGTAAGAAGATTTATCACGTGAAAATAAAGAGCATTAACGCTGCCATTTCCACGAAGAACCGATCGGCGGCGAGGAAGACGGTGATTGCGCTGGTAATCCTTTCGATTACCCTCGTTGGCAACTTTTCCTGGCCCGCTCCGACAATCTGCGCCGCAAATTCCCGAGCCCGGACGTTGGTGTGGAGTGACGAGTTCAATGGCCCCACTGGATCGGCGGTTGATTCGACCAAGTGGTCCTTTGACCTTGGCGGAAAGGGTTGGGGCAACAACGAACTCGAAACCTATACGAGCCGCCCAGCAAACGCGCACCTTCAGGATGGCTCGCTGGTGATTAATGCGATCAGGGAAACTTTTGCCGGCGCGGACAACACAACTCGCAACTACACCTCGGCCAGACTGCTCACGAAGCACAAGTTCAGCCAGACCTATGGCCGTGTCGAAGCGCGGATCAAGACTCCTTTTGGCCAGGGCATCTGGCCGGCATTCTGGATGTTGGGCGACAATATCGATGCTGTTCATTGGCCCAACTGCGGCGAGATCGACATCATGGAAAATATCGGCAGGGAACCGTCGGTGGTCCATGGAACGTTTCATGGACCAGGTTACTCTGGTGGAAAAGGCATTGGCGCTGCTTACACCCTAACGGGCGGTAGAAAGTTCTCTGATGACTTTCATACGTTCGCGGTCGAGTGGGAGCCAAACGTCATACGTTTTTACGTCGACGGAAATTTGTATCAGACGCGCACTCCTGCAGATTTGCCCGCCGGCACCTCATGGGTTTTCGATCATCCCTTCTTTATTATTCTGAATGTGGCGATCGGTGGTGGCTGGCCGGGGAATCCCGATGCGACCACAGTTTTTCCGCAACAGATGCTGGTCGATTACCTGCGCGTCTATAAACGATCAGTGACTTAGCAGTAGGAGGAAGTTATGAGTTTCAAAAGTCCCGCGTGGCTCTTAGCAGCCGCAATCGTCTC
>DASWQK010000546.1:0-8580 GCA_036403735.1 Pyrinomonadaceae bacterium | reverse complement strand
CTGATCGCAACCTTGATGATTGGAGCCACAGGTGGATGTGCTTCAATATCGAAAAGGACCAAACGCAAAAGTATTTTTGCATCACGCATCGGAACCGGCAGGGTGATGGTGCGCTCGTGTGCACACTCGGTACGCAGGCCTCCGGCGTGCTGCGTCCGATTGCCCGCCAGAGGCGTGCCTACCGGTTCTGTAACCAGGCGCAGCCGCAGTTCATTTGTCGCCACCGCATACTCATTCAGATTCGCGCAAAGCTGATTCAGCAAACGCGACAGAATGAACGATAGTGGCTCGAGTTCGGTGACCGGATGTTCTAACTCGAGCGATTGTTCAAAACCGACAGGCGGGCGAACTAAGTTAAGTCGACGATCAGAGTTTCCCTGGGCGAGCTTTTGTAAACACACACCTTCCTGGCCCAGACGTTCCGCGATCCCCGGCAACGGAAGTTTCGCCAGATCACCAAATGTGCGGACGCCCCAGAGCGCGAATGTCTCATGAAATTCCCCGACACGCTTTTCCTCGACTGCGGCTAATGAATAATCAAGACTCCTGATCGAGAGAGTTCCCAGGTGCAGAAGTTCATCACCCGCATCGATAATTGTGACGCCCTTGAAAGATCGAGCGGCATGAATCGCCGCATCAGCATTCGCCGCCATCGCAACATTGACCGTCAGGTGCAAATGATTTGCGCGTTGCACAATTGCGTTTGCAATGTTGCTCATCACATTACTTTCATCATTCGGCGTGACCGCCATTTCTCCGAACAACAAATCCTGGCCCTCGACATCAAGCACGATTGTGTCGGCACTCGTTTGCTCTACCAGCGGCGAAAAAGTAAACGCCAATTCGACCAGCGTTAAGACCATCGCCCCGCTGGATTCAGAGACACTTCGACCATGAATGCAGGCAAACATATTCGCCTCGCAAAACTCCCGTGCTCTACGATTAACCTGGATTTACCGAACGAATATTATCGAATATCATCGAACATAGTCAAGGCGGGACTCGGGGGCGAACCGGACAGTTCGATCGGACCCTGTCAGGGGCCGCTCGCGATTCACCTGAACCGTCAATGCTTGCAGGAGATGAGAATGATGGACGGCAGCACAACCAATCTTATATCGATCGTTCGCGGGCACTAGCCACAAGTGCGACGACCCTGGCTCGCTTTTTGATGTAGGAGCGCGCTGCTCTTCTTCCGTGACGAAGAAATCAGCGCGGGGCCATACAGCTCCTTCGTTCTTAAGTTCTAAAGCCATCGCCGCGCATGAGCGCACGCACGCGACGGGTGTCACCACCGCCAACACCGTCGGCGTGTTTTCGATTGCGCGACGAAACCGGAACCACCAGGTTGAAACTATCCGTCGCAGAGTTTTTGCCGGCATGTCGGCGAGATTCAAGACGATGAAACCAAATCCCCCGCCATGCAATAACAGATCGACGGCCTTAAAAGCGTTCTCAAGGTTACTGTTACAACGAACCCACAACAGACGATCAAAACTGACGCCGGCGCGCGCCGCCGATGAAAGATCAAACGTGTCGCTGCAATCAACCAGTGCGCATGTCTCCTCACTTGAAGTCGCAGCCGCCAATGTCGAATGCAACAAGCTGGTCCGGCCACAGGATGCCGCCCCATGAATTTCCGTAATTGCTCCGCGCGGAAACCCATCTAAGACATGATCAATTTCGGAAACCCCGGTTGGGACAATTTCCAGGGGCCGTTTTTCACGCTGCTCAAAGACAGGCCCCAAACGATTGGCGATCTGCAATTGAATCTGTGTTTTTATAACTGCGTTCATGTTTGCAATGACAAGTTGTTAAGCAGCACAATTGAAATTAATGAGCAGGGACAAGCCTGAAACCTCAGCCGCGGATTTCTTTCCCAAACGCAAAAGCTTAAAAGCTTTTCGCGAGGCGGCAGCAGACTGCAAAGGATGTGACCTGTGGGAACGCGGCACGCAAACCGTTTTCGGCGAAGGCGCACGCCACGCCCAAATCCTTTTTGTTGGCGAGCAGCCCGGCAACGAAGAAGATCTTTCCGGCAAGCCTTTTGTTGGCCCGGCCGGGCGATTACTTGATGATGCGTTAGTCGCAGCCGGCATCGATCGCGCTCACATTTATGTCACGAACGTCGTCAAACATTTCAAATGGGAACCGCGCGGCAAACGCCGCATTCACAAAAAACCAAACATGCGCGAGATTGCCGCTTGCCGTCCCTGGCTCGAAGTGGAAATCAGCTTAGTAAAACCAAAGGTGATCGTTTGTCTCGGCGCTACAGCCGCCCAGGCATTGCTTGGTCCACAATTCAAAGTCACTAAACAACGAGGCAAGTTCATCAAATCAACTCTCGCACCTTACATCATAGCCACCGTTCATCCATCATCGATCCTGCGCGCACCAGATGATGAAACGCGTCAGGACGAGAGGCGCAAGTTTATCGACGACCTGAAAAAAGTCGCGCAAGTTTTCTCAAAGAGCTAATTCTTCACTGGTTATATTTGCGAATTACACCCACGACTATTCCCTGGATCTGCACGCGCTCCGGTGGTCGAACGACTATCGGCTTGTAATTCGGATTAGCCGGCTCCAACCGTACTTGATTTCTACCACCGTAAAATCTTTTAACGGTCGCATCACCGCCATCAATTAATGCAACTACTGTCTGACCATTATCGGCGACCTGTTTCGACTGCAGGACGATCACATCGTTATCGCGAATTTGTTCATCAATCATTGAGTCGCCGCGCACGCGCAGAGCAAACATTCGTCCCTCTCGCATCATGTCACGCGGCACGCAGACGGTTTCGTAATTCAACACAGCTTCGATAGGCGTGCCGGCGGCGACGATTCCCAACAAGGGAATTTCATCTTTCGCCTCACTCTGTTCGTCGCTCACCAACTCGATTCCGCGACTGACATTTGGAATGCGGCGGATAAAACCTTCCCGCTCCAGCGTTGAAACTACATGATGGGCGCTCGCTGAAGAACTCATCCCAAATTCCTTTCCAATCTCAGCGATCGTCGGCGCCTCCTGATGAGCGTCGAAATAATGCTTGATATAATCCAACACCCTTCTTTGTCTCGCCGTTATAGGCATTCCGCAAACCTCCTCTCTCGAACCTGGGCGAATATTATCGAATAGTTACGAATGAATGTCTAACCCATACTTGGAAAACCTCCAGTATTTTCTCGAAAAAACATTCGTTGACAGATGTCTCGCACAACGCTAGAATCCATGGTGTAACGGTGTTGACCACCGTTGCGCGCTCTATGCGCCCACGTTTCGCGTGTCTATCGGTCAGTCCCACCGACCTCTTTGGTCTCTTTACGAAAGTCGAAACTAAACTCGGATGTCAGCAAAACTCGGCGAAATTCTCGTCCGCGAGAATCTAATTAGCCCTCAGCATCTTCGTCAGGCTCTCGATTACCAGCGTGAGCATGGCGGCCGACTGGGTTACAACCTCGTCAAGCTCGGTTTCGTATCGGACGATACGATCACCGCAATCCTGTCTCGTCAATACGGAATCCCCTCGGTCAACCTCGAACTATTCAACATCGACGATTCCGTTCTCCGCTTGATTCCCCAGGAAGTCGCCCAGAAATATTCTGTCCTGCCCTTGTCACGCGTGGGAGCAACGCTCACGCTCGCGATGGTTGATCCCACCAACGTATTCGCGATGGATGACATCAAGTTCATGACGGGCCTCAACGTCGAACCTGTCGTCGTAGCCGAAGCCAGCGTCCAGACAGCAATCGCCCGGTATTACAGCACCTCGCGAGAGATCGAACTTGCCGGCGTCGGAGCTGACGCTTCAGTCGAAAGCCTGAACGGCAACGGTTTCTCACAAGCCGACCTTGTCTCCCTCGACAGCCTCGATTTCGATCAGGAATCACTCAACAGCGAAGTCGATGTTTTGGAGGAAAACGACGAGATCGATCTTTCCAGCCTCACGCGCATGAGTGAGGACGCACCCGTCGTGCGTCTCGTCAACGTACTCCTCGTCGATGCGCTTCGGCGCGGAGCATCGGACATTCACGTCGAGCCTTACGAAAAGGAATTGCGCATTCGTTTCCGTATCGACGGCGTGCTCTACGATGTCATGCACCCGCCTATGAAAATGCGTGACGCCCTGATCTCCCGCATCAAGATCATGGCCAAGTTGGACATCTCTGAAAAGCGCCTGCCTCAGGACGGACGCATCAAGATTCGCGTGAAGGTGGAGTCACGTTCGCGTGATCTTGATTTTCGCGTCTCAACTCTACCGACGCTTTTTGGTGAGAAGGTCGTGCTTCGCCTGCTCGATAAAGAGAAGTTGATGCTCGACATGACCAACCTCGGCTTTGAGCCTGAATCGCTGGTGAAATTCCAGCGCAACATTTCGAAGCCCTACGGCATGGTCCTGGTAACCGGCCCGACCGGCAGCGGTAAGACGAACACGCTATATTCCGCGCTGCAATCACTGAATACCGTCGATACCAACATCATGACCGCAGAAGATCCGGTCGAATTCAATTTGCCTGGCATAAACCAGGTGCAAATGAAGGAACAGATCGGACTGAACTTCGCTGCGGCTCTTCGCTCCTTCCTGCGCCAGGATCCAAACATCGTTCTGGTTGGTGAGATTCGCGATTTTGAAACTGCGGAGATTGCTATCAAGGCTGCTCTCACTGGTCACCTCGTGCTCTCGACCCTGCACACCAACGATGCTCCTTCAACAATCTCACGTCTGATGAACATGGGCATCGAGCCCTTCCTGGTTGCTACCAGCGTCAACCTCATTCAGGCACAGCGACTAATCCGCCGCATCTGCAAAGACTGCAAAGGTGAACATCCCACCCCCATCGAAGCTCTGGTCGAAATTGGTTTTTCGCCGGAAGACGCCGGCAAGATCAAGACCTACAAAGGCAAGGGCTGCCCGAGTTGCAACGACACGGGCTACAAAGGCCGCATCGGCTTATACGAAGTTATGGAGATTACAGACGAAATTCGCGAGCTGATTTTGATCGGCGCGTCATCACTCGAGCTGCGAAAGAAATCGATTGAAGACGGCATGATCACGCTGCGCGGCTCCGGTCTGCAGAAGATTCGAAATGGAGTTACCACCATCGAGGAAGTGTTACGCGAAACGGTGGCATGAAAAGGGGTGAAGTTATGGTACGTCGATTAGCATTATCGTTGGGCTTGTTGATTTCGATAGTTGTCTTACTGCCCTTTGCAACCTCAACCGCGCATAATTTGCGATCGCAACTCTCTGCGCGCTCTCACCGTTTCCATCATCATTCCAGAGCGTGGTGGCGTCGCCATCGCGCGCAGGTTCGTCGCCGACAAGCGGCGATCGCCAGCAGGCGCGCGCTGCAAGCAGCCGCCCGCAATAGCGGCATGCCTGCTTCGCAGCCGAAGTCCGCAGACAATCACGTAGCTCTGCCGACGGCTTTGTCGCTTCCGGAAAGCGTCTATCGTGACGGCACTTTTGCGATACCGTTACCGAATAACTGGTCCGCATCAGCAATGAATAAGGGCAGTTCGAGTTTCCGGATTGAGCCACCAAACGGCGCGCCAGAGGCTCAAGCAACTTTGGCGGTCGTCGCGCTGACGCCGTCAGCCAACGCCATCCAACCACTGCCGAGCGAACAACGGAAGATGCTCGGAGGCGTTGCGTTCACTGATCTTCGCCGAACTGTGATCGACAAGATGATCAATGCCGGCGGATGGGTCGTAAACGATCGTCAACGCGATATTGGCGGACACAGAGTGTTTGAGGTAATCGCGCAGACACCCGCCAACAGCGAAACCAAATCCGATCAGGTTTGGAATTTCTACTTCACCGAGGTCAACGGTCGGGTCTATTCCTTAACTACGCGTTCGGTCAGCGGAGCCAATGAAAAAGTTGCCGCGGATGCCGAACAATTCATTTCAACTTTCCGGCCCATTGAGCCGAAGCGCTAGCAACGTCGAGGAACATAATGGAAAATCCACCACAACAACTATCTCTCTCAGAGTTGCTTCACAAGCTCTCGGAACTTGGCGGATCCGACTTGCATATCACCACCGGCACCCCGCCGCTGGTGCGCGTGCATGGCGAGATTCGCCCGCTCGACGGATATCGTCCCCTCACATCATCTGAGACCAAGCAGTTGGCGTACTCTGTTCTGACGGATGCGCAGAAGCACCGTTTCGAAGAGAACCTCGAACTGGACTTCAGCTTCGGAGTCAAAGGCCTGTCACGTTTCCGCGCGAACATTTTCAATCAACGCGGCGCTGTCGGCGCGGTTTTTCGCGCGATCCCATACGAGATCAAATCTTTTGAAGAGCTTGGTCTGCCGGCTGTCGTCAAAGACCTGTGCAACAAGCCACGCGGTCTGGTCCTGGTGACAGGTCCGACCGGCTCAGGTAAATCAACGACTTTGGCCGCGGTAATTGACAAGATCAATAAAGAGCGGCACGAGCACATTCTCACGATCGAAGATCCGATCGAGTTTCTGCACAACCATAAGAGCTGCATCGTGAATCAGCGTGAGGTTAATGCCGACACGAAGGGATTTGCGCAAGCTTTGAGAACTGCTTTGCGTCAGGATCCGGATGTGGTGCTCGTAGGAGAAATGCGCGATCTCGAAACTATCGAATCCGCACTCCGCATCGCCGAAACGGGTCACCTTACTTTCGCGACCCTGCACACGAACTCAGCGGTTTCGACCATCAACCGCATCATCGACGTGTTTCCCTCGATGCAGCAAGCGCAAGTCCGCGCGCAACTCTCACTGACGCTGGAAGGCATTCTTTGCCAAACGCTTCTGCCAAAGGCAGACGGTCGTGGCCGAGCACTGGCGATGGAAATCCTGATTCCCAACTCTGCCATAAGAAACCTGATCCGCGAAGACAAAGTTCATCAGATCTATTCGATGATGCAGACGGGACAAGACATTCACGGTATGCAGACTTTCAATCAGTCGCTGGCCACGCTGTTTCACAAAAGACAGATTACGCGCGAGACAGCGATGCAGCGAAGTTCCAACGTCAACGAGCTGCGTGACTTGATCGATCGCGGTGCGGGAATCAATAACGGCAATGGTTCGCAGGCTCGCGCCGCCATGCCGCCTACTTCCTATACCAACGGTCGCGTGCTCGCGCGCAAATAAACAACCCACCAGAAATTAAGTAAGAAACGGAGTCCGAAAGATGCCAACTTACGTTTTTAAAGGACGCAACCGCATGAATGAAGTCGTCTCGGGCGAGCGCGTTGCAGACAACCGCGAGGCGCTGCGTCAGGTTCTGCGTCGTGAGCAAGTAACGCTGACTTCCGTCAAAGAAAAAGGGCGCGAAATCGGAATCCCGAAATTGTCAGGCCGGAAGAAAGTCAAGTCCAAGGATCTCGCCATCTTCACCCGGCAGTTCTCAGTGATGATCGACGCCGGCTTACCTCTCGTGCAGTGCCTCGATATTCTGTCTCAGCAGCAGCAGAACAAATATTTTCAACAGGTACTCGCTCAAATCAGGCAAGACGTCGAAGAGGGATCGACCCTGGCAGCCGCCATGGCCCGTCACACCAAGGTCTTCGATCAGCTCTATTCCAACATGGTCGAGGCCGGCGAAACCGGCGGTATTCTCGATTTGATTCTGCAGAGGCTATCAACCTTCATCGAAAAGATCGTCAAGCTAAAACGCGACGTCGTCTCCGCGATGATCTATCCCGTAGCGGTCATCCTGCTGGCCGTTGTCGCCGTTGCGGTAATCATGATCGTCGTCATTCCGCAGTTTCAAACCATCTTCCTCGGCCTGTTGGGTCCGGGTGAGCCGCTGCCCCTTCCTACCCGGATTGTTGTCGGATTCAGTAACTTCCTGGCGGGCTGGGGTGGATTGAGTATGCTGGTCGTGATCATCGGCTCCAGCGTGGGCATAAACTTTTATTACAAGACACCGAAGGGCCGAAAGCGCATCGACACGATATTGCTGAAGACGCCAATCCTGGGACCGATCTTTTTGAAGATCGCGATCGCGCGCTTCTCGCGAACGCTGTCGACTCTGCTTTCTTCCGGTGTTCCGATTCTGCAATCGCTGGACATTACCGCCCGCACTGCCGGCAACGTCGTTATCGAGGAAGCAATTATGAGCGTTCGCACGGCGGTCGAACAGGGTAAGAGTTTTGTTGAGCCGCTGCGCGCCGCCGATATATTTCCTCACATGGTTTCGCAGATGGTGGGGATCGGCGAACAAACCGGTGCGCTTGATGCAATGCTCGGGAAGATTGCCGACTTCTATGAACAGGAAGTCGATGCCGCAATCGCCAACCTACTTACTTTGATTGAGCCGGTACTGATTGGGTTTCTGGGAGTGACGATCGGATCGATCGTGATCGCGATGTATCTGCCAATGTTCTCGCTGATTGGCAAGCTATCACAGGGTCACTGATTACCTCAAAGGGATTTGCTTTGTCCCCTTTTGGGGTCTTAATTCGTCCCCTCGAGGGAATCATATTTTCCCCTCAAAAAAGCCCGAAAAAAGGGCTTTTTCTTTTGGCCGGACTCAGCCGGTCATCGGCAAGCGCTCCAGGATAATGGACAGACGCCACTTTTCACGGTACGTAG
>DASWQK010000545.1:0-2851 GCA_036403735.1 Pyrinomonadaceae bacterium | reverse complement strand
GAGATGCCGGGCGCCGATCAATTTCCCAAAGAGATGCATCAGCTCATCATGCATACCTCTCTGAGTGTGGGTGACCAGACATTGATGGGAGCTGACGCTCCACCCGATCGCTATCAATCACCAAAGGGCATGAACGTTTCCATTCACGTCAAGGACAAAGCCGACGCTGAGAGCATCTTCAACGCGTTGGCTGAAGGAGGGAACGTCACGATGCCCTTCTCACAAACGTTCTGGTCACCGGGCTTTGGCATGTGCGCCGATCAATTCGGCATCCCGTGGATGGTCAACACTGAAGGGGCGAGCTCGTAAGCAAACAGGCTTGGTAATCTTTTGTATTTTGAATCGTCTTGTCTTTGTGCCTCTCTGACTTGAGGCCGATCAAAAAACGAAACGAGCGAAACAATGAGCGACAAACAACACGTGTCACGCAATGGCAAGATTTGTTATATCGAGATCCCTGCGGTCGACATCGACGCTTCCGCCGCTTTCTACACTGAAGTCTTTGGCTGGGCTATCAGAACCCGCGGGGACGGCCGCAAAGCGTTCGATGATGGTGTTGAAGTGAGCGGCGCATGGGTACTCGGCCGTCCGCCGATGACTGCGGTGGGCCTGATGATCTACATCATGGTTGATAGCGTGGCGGCCAGCGTCGATAAGGTAATTGCCCACGGTGGAACGATCGTGCAACCACTCGGGGCGGACGCGCCCGAAATCACTGCGCGGTTCGCCGATCCGGCCGGAAATATTTTGGGGCTGTATCAGCAACCGAGCTGATCGCTCGAATCGGGGCAGTCGCCCGACCGTAACCGATCTTAGAATGTGTGCGCTGACGTCGCACGTGGACGATCAGCGCCACCTTCGGATAAGATGTGCGCCGCCCAAAAACAATTCAACCTGTCGGAATGAAATTAAGGAGACACCCCCATGATTAAGAAGATTCTTCTCGGCGCGATCGTTGTGATCGTTCTGGTGGTTGCTATTTTCTGCGTTGTCGTAGCGATGCAACCCTCGCATTACCACATCGAGCGTTCAGCGACGATGAATGCCCCCGCGCCTGTCGTCTTCAACCAGGTAAACGATTTTCATAAATGGGATGCCTGGTCCCCCTGGGCCAAGCTCGATCCGAATATTAAGACGACCTATGAAGGCGCACCGGCGGGAACCGGGGCGATGTATTCGTGGACGGGGAATAGTCAGGTCGGTGAAGGACGGATGACGATCACAGACAGCAAGCCCGCCGAGTTGGTCAAGATCAAGCTTGAATTTGTGAAGCCATTCGCGGCCATTAATGCAACCAACTTCATGTTTACTTCACAGGGAAACCAAACCGCAGTGAAATGGACCATGGACGGCGACAACACCTTCGTGGGCAAGGCCTTCGGCCTGTTTATGAACATGGACAAGATGGTCGGCGGTGATTTCGAAAAGGGCTTAGCGCAGATGAAAGCTGTGGCTGAAACGGCCAAGTAGGAACTATTGCAAACTGGACTCACCCCTTCGTGTGGATTGGTTTTCGTTTTGTGTTCTTCGTGGTGAAAGGCTTTGCAGATGAGTAACGAGAACTAACCACGAACCACACGAACCGAGGAACACGAGAAGACACGAAGTCCAGTTAATCGAAGTTGAGCTTGTCATTAGCCACCAAAGCGAGAGGGGAGAATTTCGGATGAACATTCTTCTTTGGATCATTCAAGTACTTCTGGCGCTTCTGTTCATCTTCGCCGGCGCAACGAAATTCGTGATGCCGGTTGAAGAGATGAATCGCCAGGCACCGGTCGTGCTACCCGGATTGTTCCTGCACTTTATCGGCGTGTGCGAGATGCTGGGCGCCATTGGCTTGATCCTTCCGGCACTGCTTCGCATCAAACCGGGGCTTACGCCGCTCGCGGCCGCGGGCCTCGCCATCATCACACTGGGCGCGACAGTCATAACGATGAAGGGCGGGATCGCTATGGCGGTGGTTCCATTCGTGGTCTGCCTGCTTTCAATTTTCGTCGCGTATGGCCGCTGGCGAGTTGCGCCTATTGCGCCAAGATAAGCGGACGTTCTGCGGTCGTGGCGTATTAAGATTTTTTAGTCTCGGCAATCGTGGCGCCCAACCGAACGATTGTTGATGCTGAAGGCGGACCCGCCAAACTTTCCGCGGCTGAATTACATCAGCAAAAGCTACGATTGAGCGCGAGCGATGAAGTAGGTTGCGAACCAAAAACCGTTACCAAAGCAATGAGCATTTGGAAATACGCTGACAAAGGAAGCTATCCGAAAGAATACTTTGACGCGTCGCATTGCATATTCTGTCGAACTCAACTCACACTAATTAGCACAATACCGGAGTCTCTTCGTGTAACCTCAGACGGCGGACTTTACGCTTTTGTTTCAAATCAATCGATCGAGGTCTGCCCCGCTTGTGGATGGTGGAAGGCAAGGCGGGTGAGTCATCTCGGCGATGGCTTTAGAGGGACGCGGCTCTATGAAGGTTCGGCCGGCGTTCTTTGTGTTCTGAATCACAATGCTGACTCAGTATCAGTTGACGAGATCAGGGCTTACCTTTCCGCTCGATTTGGCGAGCGCTTTGGCGTCAATCCGAGACGCTTTGAAGAGGTCGTCGCCAGCGTTTACAAAGATCTCGGTTATCAGACTCTACTTACTTCCTATCGCGGCGACAATGGCATAGATGTATTTCTGGAGAAAGATGGGGACATCATCGGCGTACAAGTTAAGCGCACCGCTCTCGCCATTGAAGCGGAGCAGATTAGGGCTTTGACTGGCTCATTGGTATTGCGCGGGATCACGCGCGGATGCTTTGTTACGACGTCACGATTCAGGAGTGGTGCTAAAAGCGCGCTCGACC
>DASWQK010000544.1:0-3710 GCA_036403735.1 Pyrinomonadaceae bacterium | reverse complement strand
CCGGCTGGCCAAAACTGTCCCAGCCGATCGGATGCAGCACATTGAATCCGCGCAGACGCTTGTACCAGGCCAGCGCGTCGCCGATCGAGTCGTGGCGCACATGGCCCATGTGCAGATATCCCGACGGGTAGGGCAACATTTCGAGTGCGTAAAACTTTGGTCGCTCGTCGTCATCGCGCGCTGCAAACGCCGACGTTTCGGCCCAACGCTTTTGCCACTTTTCTTCTATTTTTTCCGGAAAATATTTCTCGTCCATCGCTCAGAACCTTTGAGAGTCAATTACGAATCACCAGAACGGATCGCGCAAAGCTTTATTAAAGCATTCTGCGCAGTCACGCGCCTAACAGTTAGTTTATGTTTGAAGTGTCGCCGCTTCGCGAACAGGACTCAGGCCCGGCGCAAGAGCGGCACCGTAAGAAGGAGTTTGGTAAGTGACTGGCTCTGAAACATGATGTGCGAATGATTTTAGCTATAGTCGGTCTCGGCGTCTAGCTCTAAGTTGCCCGCACCGATGCCCCCTGCACGTTCCAGGAGTCTCAACTCACTTCGCTGGCCGCAGCAACCACGTGAACACCAGCACCACCAGACACAGCGCGATGATCACTTCGGCCCAGAAGAAGGAAATGAAGTCGCTGTAAGTTCCTATTGGCGGAGTCCCCGGCTGGGCATTGCGAACCGCGGCAAAAGCGAAAAGCAATGCGGCGGTAAATGAAAACATCGCCAGCTCGACCTTGCGCCCGCGCAAGACACAACTGAGGGTCAAAAGCAGTACCGAGATCGTCAATCCCCACATCATCACCATGACAAATAGCGAGAAGAATTTCGTCGTCGACGCGCGAGCAATCGTCATTTCGATGCCGACTAGATCTTCATCACTGTCCTTTGACTTGGCGGCGTCGATCTTGAAGCCGGGAATCGAGCCTTCAAAATCAACCCCGACGGGAATAATGTCTTCGTCCTTTTCTGCAGCCGCGGGTTTCTTTTCGCCTTCTTCTTTCTTCTGCTCCTCACCCGTGGCAGGCGCTGGCGTAGCGATAGCCTCCGGAGGCTTAGCGGCTTCGGTTTTCTTTTCGTCTTTAGCGCTTACTTTTCCCGGAAGAAAATAAAGCTCCAGATAGCCTTTGTGCTTGTCGAACGGATAATCCGTAACCAGACCGTCGTACATACTGACAACAACTTCCGTCGGGTTCATGCGCTTGCCTTTGGGAAAATCCATTTCCTGTTTTACCGTGGCACTGTTGACGAAGAGTTTGAGATCGCGCGCCAGCGTCGATCCATCGTCAGTCGTGAAGTGTCCCTTCGGTAGGAATTCCAGGCGCGCGACGATGTCGCCTTTGTTCGGATCGATCGACACCAGCTTGATGTCCACCTCGATGTGGTTCGGATCTTTCTCACCAATATCTGAGACCGACGCTGAACGCCTTTCGCCTTCATTCTTGTAAATGTTAAGCACCAGAACCAGGGCGACCGCGAACCCAATAATCACGGCCAATGTAACGACGATGTCTTTTGCTTTGATCCGTTCAGCCATTGATAGTTTCCTCCGAGCCCGAAGTCTAAGTTCGAAAATCAGGTGAGAGCAGAAGCGGGATTGAAAATCGGCAAGAGATTACGCCGGGCGTCCTGGTTTAGGCAACCGCACAAATTCGAATCGCGCCGCGGAAACAATCTCGAGGTGCGCTCGTATGCACATCGACCGAGGTCATTTGCGATGTTTCCCTATGTATACGAAATCAATTTCGGCGGATGGTTTCATCTGTTGTATTTCGGCTTGATCATTCCCGGCATGGCCATAAGCCAAGCCCGGAAGTTTAGTGATCTGCAAAAGCCTCTACCGAACCGTCTGCGTCATTTTCAGAGGACCGCCTTTACGCTCGTATTCTTTGGCGCGATGTCGCTGCTGGTCGCCCGGGTAGAATGGATAGGGCTTTTTCCACGTGCTATCCCAGCATGGCGCGCGCTGCTGGCCGGCATTTTGATGTTTGTCGTCGCCGTGGTTCTGATGCGTCCGCGTTGGCGACGCGCGGTCGAGCGCCGGACGCGCGTTGTCCATCTGTTCATGCCGGCGAATGCTACTGAGCGCGTGTGGTGGATCGCCGTCGCAGTTCTGGCCGGCATTAGCGAAGAGATCACCTGGCGCGGGGTTCAGGCCGGTTTGGCATTCTCGCTGACGCGAAACGTCTTGATTGCGATTCTGTTTTGCTCAATCTCATTCAGCGCTGGGCATATGATTCAGGGATGGAGATCAGCGGCCGTCATCCTCGTCTTTGCGCTCGGCTTTCATGCGCTGGTTTGGTTGAGCGGTTCGCTCTATGTCGCCATGGCAGTGCACATTGCATACGACGTGACGGCCGGAATCAGTTATGGCCGGCTGGGAAGAGAGTTGGGTTACCAACTCGATCCTGGCGAATCACCGGTCCCAGTCCCTCCGATTACCGGCGTAAACTCTTAACCAAGTTTGTCGCGCTACCCTTTGAACAAATATTGAGACCGAGGTTCTCATTCACACCCGGCTTCAGCCGGATGATCGCGAGCGTCACGAGAAGGGCGAAACCGTTTAAACGGTTTCCATCTCATTGCCCGCCGCAGTTCGCCTGGCTAAAGCCAGGCGTGAATTAGACCGGACAGGTGTCCACTCTAACTTTCGACGAACGATCGCAACGTCTGCAAATTCTTCAAGTCAGCGCGCGGATCGTCGTAAGGCGTCTCCAGGATGAACGCCGCATGCGCAAGTTTTGGGTGTTGGGCAAAGCGGCGCAGAGCTTCGCGACCAATGTGTCCTTCACCAATGTGCCAGTGCCGATCGACGCGTGAATTGTACGGCGCGCGCGAGTCGTTGAAGTGAACCGCGCGAACATTTCTTAAGCCCACCGTACGGCGAATGATCTCAATCGTCGCTTCCAACCCATCCTCTTCGCGAATGTCATAGCCGGCGGTGAACGAGTGCGCGGTGTCGACACAAACGCCGAGTTTGAGTTTCGGACATCTATCCATGATCGCCCGCAGATGTTCGAAGCGATGACCGATGCACTCACCCTGGCCCGCGGTGTTCTCAAGGAGGATTCGCACGCGATCGAGCCTTAACCCCTTCATCGCAGTCTTCAAACTGCGCGCGCAGGTCTCGATCGCAGCCGCCTCACACAAGCCGCGCGCACTGCCCGGATGCAGTACGACGTAATCGACTCCGAGAGCAATCGCTCGCTGCACCTCTTCACGAAAGGAAGCGATCGATTTCAAGAGCAGGACTTCGTCCGAAGCGCAGAGATTGATCAGGTAATTTGTGTGAATAAGAACCGGGGCGAGCTTGGTTTGTTTTCGGGTCTGGCGAAACAGATCGATCGCGATCTCTGTCAACGGCTTCGCCATCCATCCGCGCGGATTGCGCGAGAATATTTGCACAGTTTCGCACCCGGTTTCTTTGGCGATCAATAGGGATTCATGCAGGCCACCTTTTATGGGCGCGTGAAAACCGATGCGAGGCTTCTTCCGTTTCTTCTCTCTTACCATTTTCGTTTAGAGGCGGGCTACCGCCCGCCTTCCGGGTTATCTAAAGGCGGGCAGTAGCCCGCCTCTAAACGATTACGAGGTTAATTTCTTTTCAACTTCTTCCATGACGCGAAGCATGTTCCCGCCAAGAATCTTGTCTATGTCATTCTCCGAATAGCCGCGCCGCAGAAGTTCCTTCGTGAGGTTTGGCAGATCGGCAACTG
>DASWQK010000543.1:0-5116 GCA_036403735.1 Pyrinomonadaceae bacterium | reverse complement strand
CTTGAGAAGGACACAAACAGTGGTTTAAATCGCTTCGATCGGCGGCATCAGAATGTTTACGTCGCGAATATCTTTCGTCAGGATTTTATCGGGAAGGGTTACACGATTCAGGTCAGCGGGCTCTACAACGATGATCGCCGCAGCCGCAAATTCGATCGCAATGGGTTTCTCGTCAGACCCGCGCTGATTGGCGATGTGCGACCGCACGCGATCAAAGTCGGTTATGTCGGCGTGAATGGCGATGGACACATTGGGCGTCTGAATCTGACCAACAGTTACTACTACGCCTTTGGCCGTGACGATCAGAATCCGATTGCGGGGCGGCCGGTTCATGTCAGCTCAAACATGGCTGCGGTTGAAGCCTCGATCGATCACGACTACTTACGCTTTCGCGGATCGTTTTTCTTCGCCCAAGGGGACAAGAATCCAACTGACGGGAAGGCGACGGGCTTTGACGCGATCTTCGACGATCCGAATTTCGTCGGTGGGCAGTTTTCGTTTTGGAACCGTAACGGAATCCGTCTGACGCAGACAGGTGTCGGCTTAGTTCAAGCGAACAGCATTCTGCCGTCGCTTCGCAGCAGCAAGATCGAGGGCCAGGCGAATTTCGTCAACCCCGGGATCTTTATTTACAACGGTGGCATCGATGTTGAAGTGACGCAGCGCTTGAAAGCAGTCTTCAATGTGAACTACCTGCGGTTTCATCGAACAGAATCGCTCGAATACATTCTGTTTCAGCCGCACATTCGACACGAGATTGGTTGGGATTACAGTTTGGGGGTGGCATACCGGCCGTTGCTAATTAACAACGTGACGCTCACGTTTGGCGCGGCGACCTTGAAACCCGGGCGCGGCTTTCGCGATATCTACACCAGCGCGACTTCTGATTGTCCGGCGAACTTAAGAGAGTTCTGTGCTGCGGATAATACGGTCATTAATCCGAGCAAGCCCCTGTTCAATTTATTTGCGCAGGTGAAATTTGTTTTTTGAGATTGGGAAAGAATTCCTGATGACCGTTTAGAGGCGGGCTACCGCCCGCCATCTTGGATATGAAGCTCTACAAATCAAACGAGCGCAATACTTTTCATTACGTAACGTCAGTCACCTATAACCGCGTGCCTGTGTTTCGCAGTGGCCGCGCATGCGAGATCTTCGTCGAAGTGTTGAGCGAAGTACGAAACAAGTTCCCTTACAAATTGATCGGCTACGTGATCATGTCTGATCACGTTCATGCGATTATCAACAACGCTACGGGAACTATCAGCGACTGGTTGCGGCGCGTGCGCGGGAATTCAGCGAGAGTTGTTCTCGCGTGGTTGCGAGAAGAACAACATCTGATGTCGCTGAAGAAGCTCGCTTTGAATCCGCCGCAGAAACGCCAACACACTCATGCAGTTTGGCAGAAAGATCCGTCAGTGATTGATTTGACGAGCCCCAAGTTCATTCGGCAGAAGTTGAATTATCTTCATCTGAATCCAGTTAGGGCAGGGCTGTGCGAGCATCCCGCGGATTGGAAGTGGTCGAGTTATCGAGCGTACTTGCCTCACAAACCGGGCGATGTTCCGATTGAAATTGATTGGCAAGCCTTTTGGAAGGACGAAGATCTGGAGATAGGAAAGACTGCGGAGGTTTAGAGGCAGACCAGCGCCAGCCAAAGACTGGAATTTGGAAATAGGCGGGCAGTAGCCCGCCTCTAAACGGTGAGCATTTCATGGTGAAGCTTCGAATCAACATCCGAATCATCAATCTTGTCGTCATCGCTATTCTTACGACGATTGTTGTTAGTTTGGTTTCTTCAAGATCGAATACTGCGGGCAGTAGCCCGTCTCTAAAAGATGTTGGGTTGTCAGGTCCTGCAGAGCTTTCGACCGCGCCACTTGAAGGCTGTCTCAAGTGTCACGACCAGATCGAGCCGATGCACCGGTACGGACCGACGGCGACGCTCGACAAGCTTGATAATGGCAAGGACGCTTTGGGTCTGACGTGCACTGCGTGTCATGGCGGCAATCCGGCGGTGATCACGAAAGATGAAGCCCATGTCCGTCCGCGCTGGCCGCGCGAGTGGTTGCATGATGGAAAGTTTCGCATTCCGGAGCGCTCCGGGCCTCTGCTGGAAAAAGAGAGTCTGGAGTTCGTGCGCTTTCTCAACCCCGGCGACTTGCGAATAGCTGCGAAGACCTGTGGCACTTCAGAATGCCACAGCACCCAAACGAACGCGGTCGGCAAAAGCATGATGACGCATGGCGCGATGCTTTGGGGCGCCGCGCTTTACAACAACGGCGGCTTTCCGATCAAGGACGCGAACTTTGGCGAGAGCTACAGCAGAAACGGCGCGCCGCAGAGCCTCGTGCAAATTCCACAACCAACCGCGGAGCAAAGAAGATTCAAAGGCGTCTTATCTTTTCTCGATCCTCTGCCGCGTTGGGAAATTTCACAGCCGGGAAATGTCCTGCGCGTGTTTGAGCGCGGCGGCAAGCGACGCTTGGAAACGGCGCTGCCCGACAAGGACGAAGACGCCGGCAAGCCGGACAAAGGATTGAGCGCGCGCGGACTGGGAACAGCGCAGCGAACCGATCCGGTTTATCTGGGATTGCAGAAAACGCGTCTGCTTGATCCGACGTTGAACTTCCTCGGCACGAATGATCACGCCGGTGACTATCGATCTTCGGGGTGCACTGCTTGCCACGTGATCTATGCGAATGATCGCGATGTGAGGCATTCGGCTTTTTACGGTGCGGCAGGAAATCTCGGCAGGTCACAGTCGGCCGACATAAGTATTCCGAAAAACGAATCCGGTCATCCGATCAGACATCAACTGACCAGCCGGATTCCAACTTCGCAGTGCATGATCTGTCACATGCATCCGGGCGAGAACATGGTCGCGTCTTTCATGGGGCTGACATGGTGGGACAACGAGACGGACGGCGACAAGATGTATCCCGCTCAGCAACACGATCCATCTCAATCGGAAGAGCAACAAAAGCTCAATCGCAATCCCGAGGCAGCCAGCCTGCGCGGGCTCTGGTCCGAGCAGGAATTTCTTAACCAGACCGGCACTCCGGAATTCAATGCCCAATTGAAACGCACGCAGTTCGCGGATTCTCACGGACACGGCTGGATCTTTCGCCAGGTCTTCAAACGCGATCGAGAAGGGAATTTGCTCGACGCCAGGAACGCAATAGTTTCGCCTGACGATCCGGATCGATTCCGAAAAGCGGTCCATCTCAACGATATTCATCTCGAAAAAGGGATGCACTGCATTGACTGTCACTTTCGTCAGGACGCGCACGGCAACGGAGTGCTTTACAACGAACCGCGGGCGGCGATTCAGATCGGATGTATTGACTGTCATGGGACGATTCGGAAAAAAGCGAGTCTGACAGCTTCGGGTTTTGCGGCGGGATTGAGTATCAAAGACGACAAGTTTGATCAGGGTGCGGTGCGCAATCTTGCGACGATTCGCTTTCGCGATCCCGAAGGTGGACGCGTGTTGCTGTTTCAGACCATCAGGGCCGATACCAGGAAGAAAGACGAGAACGGAAACGAAGTTGCTCTGAAGGCCGGAGACGTCATTCAAAATTCGATGGTGGTGCCGGGGCGCTGGTGGCGCGTCAAGCAAACCACGGACACGATAAATCCTAACGCCTCGCATCCTGAGGATTATAGCGTCAAGTCTCGGTATGCAAAGACGATAGAGACGGACAATGCTACCTGGGGTGACGTGCCTGTGGATGACAAGTTGTTGGCGCATCGTGATGAGAATATGACCTGCTTTGCCTGTCACTCGTCGTGGATGACGAGCTGTTTTGGTTGTCATCTATCGATGCAGGCGAATCGCAAGATGCCGAACCGTCATAACGAAGGCGGCGATACGCGCAACTTCACGACGTACAACTATCAAGTCCTGCGCGACGATGTGTTCATGCTGGGCCGCGATGGAACGGTAACCGGAAATCGCGTGGCGCCGGTGCGATCGTCCAGTGCGATTTTGGTCAGCTCGCAAAATCAAAATCGCGAATGGGTATATTCGCAACAGCAGACAGTTTCCGCCGAAGGGTTTTCGGGTCAGACTTTCAATACGCATGTGCCGCATACGGTGCGCGCCACAGAGACCAAGACCTGCACTGACTGTCATGTCGCGAAGAGTAACGACAACAACGCGTGGATGGCCCAGTTGCTTTTGCAGGGAACCAACTTCGTCAACTTCATGGGCCGGTATGTTTACGTTGCCTCCGATGAGGCGCTTGAGGCGGTGGTCGCGACTGAGCGCACAGAGCCGCAGGCCGTGCTTGGCAGCACGCTCCAAAAGATCGCTTACCCGAGTAACTATCAAAACTTTGTGAACGGCGGACGCGAGCTGCGCGAAGCATACGAGCACAAGAGCAATCCGCGCGCGTTGCAAGTGCAATTGCGCGGCGAATACGCCTACGTTGCCGCCGGCGAGGGCGGTTTGCGGGTTTACGACGTGGCCCAAATCGATCAGAAAGGATTTTCGGAACGCATCACGACCGCGCCGGTATCGCGGTTTGGGCAGAAATTCTGGGTGAAGACGAAATACGCAACGGCGGTGGCGGCGCCTTCGACGCTGGCGGTCGATCCGGCCCGCTGGCGGATGACAACGGATGGCAAGATGGTCGACCCGGAAACGGCGAGACAGTTGGGAGCGGACAAATTGATCAACGAAGAGCAGCCGATTCATCCGCTGTATGCATATCTCTACGTCGCCGATAAGTTCGAAGGATTGATCGTGGTCAATGCAGCCACGCTCCTGGATGGCGACCCGCTGAATAATTATCTGAAGCGCCAGCTGGACGACAGGAAATATCCAAACGGCGCATTCAATCCGGACGGCGCGCTCAACGGCGCTAACAACATTACGATCGCCGGAACCAACGCATACATAACGACCGATCGCGAGTTGGTGATTGTCGGTCTCGACGATCCATTGAACCCAAGAATCATCAACCGGATCGGATTCAAACATCCGCGCGCGGTAGCAATCCAATTCAGATATGGATTCCTGGTGGATGATGATGGATTGAAAGTGATCGATCTAACGAACCCGCCGTCTGCGCGTCTATTCGAAGGCGCCGCGGTTCCTTTGTCCGACGCGCGC
>DASWQK010000542.1:0-5009 GCA_036403735.1 Pyrinomonadaceae bacterium | reverse complement strand
AAAGGGCACAAGCCCAAGTTTGACGAGGCAATATCGGTCACCGGCAACTTCGCACAACCGCGCGAAGTCGCTCTGAGAAGAGCTCACCACGCGTCTCAACAAACAACAATCTCCGGCGACGGAGTTGAAGTAATTTTTATTACCTCCCTCGACATGTACAACGAGTGGCAAGGGACTACCATTGCAAACTTCTACGATGCGAGCGGCGCTCTAGAAGAGCAATACGTCGCCGACGTCGTCATCACCCGTTCGGAATATGTTCCTTCTGAGTGGACGGCACGGTATGAGCTAAAATTTGAATCGGACGGAATCGGCTATCTGAATGCAAGGCCCGGGATGTTTACTAACTTTACTTTGGGCACTCCAATTCAGCAGCAGTCGGCTCCGCTCAGCCTTGATCCTTCGCAATTTGCCTCGACTGATCAGATGGACTCATACTACAACCTCTATCCCGATCAGGTTCTTTATGACAATGTAGGAGGAGGCGACGGCGGTGGAGGCGGTCGTGGAGGCGACATCCAGCCCATCCAAGAGGCACGTCTTTCAAAGTTCGCGCATGCTGCAAGGCCACAGCGAGGTGGCTATCCGGGAGTATCACCCTGGGCGTTCTACACGATTACGGGCTGGGGTGCAGCGGCCAAGGAAACTGGTTTGGTGTGCGGTTCAGCGGCCGGAGGCTGCGCTATAGCGTCTGCAATCTTCGCCGAAGCGACCTGGGCTCCATGTGCCGTAGCTGGTTGTGGCGGCGGAGTTATTTACGCTGCCGTGACTAAGCTCAGAATCGTGAGGCGGTAACTAACGAGGGGGAAGCTATGTTTAAGACACTTGGGTTCTTTCTAGTCCAGCTCTTTGCGCTAATGGTTATTTACCCTTTGTGGGTCAGACGATCTTACAAGCTGAGCTTTTGGCGCTGGCTACCAATTGCCCTCGTCGCTTGCTTGCTAACCTCAGTGATACTTATGGTCGCATGCTATGTCGGACTCGCTTGCCTCTAGCGCTTCATTCTGACCTATGTCTTTTTCACACCTCCTATGCGGGCATAAACGCATAGGAGGTGCCTCTTCGTTTAGGCTGTACTTGGGGAACCATCCGGCAATCGGAGGTAGTTATGAATGGTACCGGAATTTTCGGCTTGTTGATTCTGGCAATTGTTGCCGAGTTCTTGGGCATCTTCCTCGGTAGATCCTTCGGACTCTCTCAATTCGCTGCGGTCGGCATTGGATTGGTCCCGGCTATGTTGCTCGCTTTCCCTGTTATTCGATATTGGTACGGTGGTCGTCTCAGCTTCAAACTGTGGCTGCTGATAATAGCGGGTATCCTCATCGTTGGTACGCTTGTTCACCTCGTGATAGGCTGATCATTCATGACAGCTATTAGGACAAGAGCCGCGTTCGTTTTGGGCGCGGCTCTTTTTTGCTCCATAATGTTCGACTACTTTTTCGAGCACGAGTTCTGAACCTTTTGCGAATCTATTAATGACAATGAAGAAACTGGGCCACGACTTACGCAGCTTAGGAGCAATTGGGGTCTTTGCTCTGACGCTGGCCATTCAATGCTCGTTGACCCGTGTTGGAGTTCACGCGCAAGCGCCGACCGCTACCACCAGCTCAAGATCCGTCATTCCCGCGCCAAAAGCTCCGGCAACGCTCGCTGAACTGCGATCGCGAATCGAAGAGATTTGCCGTCAGCCGGCGCTCGAACCTGGCTTTTTCGCACTCAAGATCGTTTCGCTTGATAGCGGGCAGACGATCTTTGAGCAGAGCGCAAATAAATTTGTGCGACCGGCTTCGAATATGAAGCTCTACACAGTGGCGACCGCGTTCGATCGTTTGACGCCCGACTTTCATTTCATCACTTCGGTCTATGCCACAGAAAAACTGGAAGATGGAAAAGTGAAAGGCAATTTGATCATCTATGGCCGGGGTGATCCGTCGATCGCGGCGCGCTTTAATAGCGGCGATTACTTCAAAGGCATAAACGATCTTGCCGATCGGATCGTCGCTGCCGGAGTGAAGCGAATCAAAGGTGATCTCGTCGGCGACGAAAGTTACTTCAACGGCTCGCCGGTTGGCAGCGGCTGGGAATGGGAAGACCTGACCTGGTCCTATGGCGCGCAAGTGAGCGCGCTCACAATTAATGACAACGCGATCGATTTGAACATTAAGCCCGGCGCCGCTGTGGGCGCGCCGGTAACGATCGTCACTGGTCCACCAAACGCTTCGTTCATCACGATCGTGAATCGGGCCAAGACTTCACCGAAGGGATTGAAAAGCGATCTGCAAATCTATCGCGGGCTGGGCGCCAACACGCTCGAGATTTCGGGTAGCTTGCCCGTGGGCGATGCTGGATTTGTTGGCGGCGTGGCGATTCCCGATCCGGCGCTGGCTTTTGTTTCCATGTTGCGCGATGCGTTGATTAAGCGCGGCGTGAAGATTGACGGACGAGTGCGAACAGTGGACGCGCGATTGGGAGCCAGCATCGTGCCACGCGTGCATTCCGGATTCCCTATATCCCCGTTACCAGCGCAACCGCCTCCGGTGGAAATTGCCAGCTTACAATCGCCTCCCTTCGCTGTCATCGCGGCCCAGACATTGAAGCCGAGTCAGAATCAATACACGGAACTAATTCTGCGAACGCTCGGCACGATGCAACCGGGAGCTACGGAGGATTCAGCGCGGACGACGGACGATGAAACGGCAGGTTTGGGTGCGGTGAAGAACTTTTTGCGTCAGGCAGGCATCGGCGAAAACGACGTCGCGCTCAACGATGGCTCAGGATTATCGCGCAATGATTTGATCTCGGCGAACACAACGGTGCAACTGTTGACGTTCATGTCCCGCCACAAGTACTTCGCGCAGTTCCGCGACGCGTTGCCGATCGCCGGAGTCGATGGCACGCTGCGCACGCGCATGCGCGGCACACCGGCAGAAGGAAATGTGCGGGCCAAGACCGGCTCGCTGAGTTCCGTTGCCTCCTTGTCTGGTTACGTCACGACCGCGGCCGGCGAGCATCTCGTCTTCTCAATGATGCTGAACAACTATCCCGATGCGGCGGCTGTGCGACGTGATTCGATGGATGCGATCGCGATCTTATTGGCGTCGTTTGCGGGGAAGACGCAGTGACCTGCTGACAATCCGATCCATGAAAATGCGAAGCATAAAGGAAGAAGCCCATCGGCTTGTGGACAAGTTATCGGAAGATGCGACTTGGGACGATCTGAAGTATCTGATTTATGTACGTCAGAACATTGAAGCGGGCTTGGCAGACAGTGAAGCAGGCCGAGTCATGGATGTGGCAGAAGTACGCGAAGAATTTGGATTGGATCAATGAGTCGTCGATAGTTAGAGGAGAACCCCTATGTCCCTGGAAAGCGTCATCGAAGGTTGGAGAGAAGTACGCAACGGTTTGATCGACGAAGCTAATCAGATTCCCGCTGAGAAATTTTCATTTCAACCGACGCCTGACACGCGGTCGGTGAAACAGCTTCTGCAACACCTGGTCGAATCGCAGAAATTTTTGGTTGGCGAGGCTTGCCGCTCCGACACGAACCTGATGCGCGGTTCATTTGCGGACAACATTAAGCAGTACGCGCCCAACGTTCGAGATGTGGACGGTAAGGATGAGTTACTCAATATGTTGCGCGCCAGTATGGACGAAGCTGGGACCCAACTTATGTCCGCGTCGGATGAAATGAAGAACATGATGAAGCGCTTCGACGGTAAAGAGATGCCAAAGCTCGCCTTCATGTCATTTGCGATCGCGCACGAGATGTATCATCGCGGGCAACTGACAGTGTACGAGCGCTTGCTCAACATTGAGCCGGTATTGACCCAGCGCTTTCGGAAAGCCTTCGGCGAATCGCCTCCGTAACTTGTTCGGAGTTCCGCCTTCAGGCGGCCGCCTAAAGGCGGTACTCCAAACTTCTCCAAACATGTCACCACGATTCACTAAATTCCAGGGATTCGGAAACGATTACCTTGTCTTCGAAGCCGGACAACTTGTTGGCGTTGACGACCTCGGCGGCTTTGCCAGTCGCATCTGCAATCGCCACTACGGCGTCGGAGGCGATGGCATCGCGGTCGTGGCCAGATCGAATGCCAAGGACGCAGATTTCCAGGTGCGCATCTTTAATCCCGATGGCAGCGAAGCCGGCATGTCAGGAAACGGGACTCGGTGCGCCGCGTCGTATCTCGTCTACCACGGTCTTTGGTCGAACGAGCTGCTGCGACTGCAAACACGCAACGGGATCAAGCGCTATCATTTGATGGAGCGATCGAGCGCCGGATCGTTCTTGTTTCTATCTGAATTAGGCCACCCAGGATTTGATTCTGCATCGATTCCATTCCGATCCGGTCGACCCCTCGAGCGGGTAATCGATTATCCACTCGAAGTCGGCGGCGAAATTTTGAAAATAACCGCTCTGCAAATGGGAAATCCGAACTGTTGCGTTTTTGTCGATGATTTTGAGGCGATTGATTGGCGACGGCTCGGTCCGCTGATCGAGAATCATCCGCAGTTTCCCGAACGCACGAATGTGATCTTCATTCGGGTTCGCGATCGCCAGAACATTGAAGAACGAATTTGGGAGCGCGGCGTCGGCGAAACCGAAAGCTCCGGCACCTGCTCGTGCGCGGCAGTTGTCGCTTCAGTAATAAACGATAAGTGTGATCGAAGAATCGACGTGCATGCGCCCGGCGGCCTCATTCCGATTGAATGGCGTGACGATGACCAGGTAGTTCTGACCGGAAGCGCCAGTGTGGTTTACAGCGGCGAGTGGCTTATGGATTAATATACCGGCAAAGTCTCAGTTCTTAGAGGTGCCCCCTTGAAAGTGTTTTCTTTCCTTCGCGGCAGTCGCCGCGCTTACTATTTCCTGCCGATAATTTGTGCGCTCGGCTTTATTTCGGGATGCACCAGCAAAGCCGTCACCGAAACTCCTCCATCAAAAATCGAACCTCCGAAGCCACCGCCGACAATGTCGTTCTGGTTAGGCAGTCCCGAACGTAACT
>DASWQK010000541.1:0-9842 GCA_036403735.1 Pyrinomonadaceae bacterium | reverse complement strand
GAATGACTTTCCGTGCCGGCGACTTCCGGCAGGCCGACAGACGGCGGGGTGTCGGGAAGAGTAAACCAGATGAAGATAACGACACCGAAAGCGATTGCAGCGGGAACGAAAAAGGCGAGCCGCCAATTAATCACCACGAGATATCCGCAAAGAGCGGCGACCAATCCGCCGCCAATCTGGTGCGACGTGTTCCAGATCGACATGCGGCTGGCCAGCTGCTTTGGTGAGAACCAATTTGTCAGCAGACGCGCGCACGGCGGAAAGCCCATGCCCTGAAACCACCCGTTGGCCATCCAGATCAATCCCAGCGTGATGACCGCGGAATTGAAACCGAACAGCACATTCATCAGCGCCGAAGCACCCAGGCCAAAAGCCATGAACGCCCGGGCATTCGCGCGATCGCCAAGGAAACCATTGGCGAATTTTGAAACTCCGTACAGGACTCCATGCAGGGTGAGAAACAAACCCAGCTGCTGTTTGTGAATGCCGAGATTGCGTTCCATCAACGGCATCGCCAGCGGGAGATTAGCCCGCACAAAATAAAAAGTAGCGTAGCCAACGATCGACGAGAACAGCACGCGCGTTTGCCAGTAACGATATTTGGGTGCGACTACTTCAGGATCAGTGAATTGAAGTTCAGCGGGCGGCGCCGGGCGGAACGGCTTCAGAAGTTTTCCGAAGAAGCCATTCTGAGATGCAGCTATTGACGATTCATTAGTCATTGCGAATGCGAGCCGATAGCGGCGTCAAAGTAACACGTAAGTTACCAAAGCTGAACCTGCTTCGTGAATAGTAGTCGCCTGGCTCGTGTGCTACTGACAGAGTCGTCATGATTATTTCTCATTCACACCTCGCTTCAGTCAGCGAGGTGCCAGGACCAGGCTTAATTGCACGTAGCCGTTTCAACGGCTTTCGATTTGGAAACTGTTGAAACAGTTAGTCAAAATCGGGGGCGTTGAGGAGCACCTCGCTGATGAAGCGAGGTGTGAATGAGACTGATCTGGTTAATGACGAGTGATGTCTAAAATGAACGGCACCCCTGAACTTTCCATTCCTTTTTCCGAAGTTTTGGTGATAGCATGCGCGCTCACCGCTTTTTGTAATACCAACAGCACCGTTTTTGTGACACCGAAATCTGGAGGAGCCCAATCATATGTTCACGCGTTCATGTGCGTCTTTTCTGTCTGCGATTTTAGTTGCGCTAGCCTTCGCGCTCGGCGCGATTGCCACGACCGGCCAACGCCGGCAAGCAGCGGGTACAACGCCTGCCACCAATCCCAATGACTCATTAAAGGTCCTGCAATGGCGACAGATTGGGCCATTTCGCGGGGGGCGATCGACGGCGGTTGCCGGCGTCGCTTCACAGCCGATGGTCTTTTACTTTGGCGGTGTTGGTGGCGGCGTCTGGAAGACGAGTGACGGGGGCATCAACTGGGAGCCGATTACTGACGGCTCGGTTTTTGGCACGGCGTCAGTTGGCGCGATCGGTTTATCTGATTCTGATCCAAACACGATTTACGTGGGGATGGGCGAGTCGCCGATTCGCGGCAACGTCTCGCATGGCGACGGAGTTTATAAATCGACTGATGGCGGCAAGACATGGAAGCACGTCGGGCTCGAAGACACGCGCCAGATTTCACGCATTCGCGTTCATCCCAAAAATCCGGACATCGTTTACGTCGCGGCTCAGGGACATGTGTGGGCGCCCAATGCCGATCGCGGTGTCTTTAGATCAAAAGACGGCGGCAAGACCTGGCAGAAGGTTCTATTTCGCAGTGACAAAGCGGGCGCTTGCGATCTCGTCATCGATCCAACTAATCCGAATGTCTTGTATGCCGGATTCTGGGAAGTCTATCGCAAACCCTGGACGCTGGAGAGCGGGGGCGCGGGCAGCGGCATCTTCAAATCTACAGACGGCGGCGACACCTGGACTGAGATAACTCGCAGTCCCGGATTGCCGCGCGGCATGATCGGAATTGTCGGGATAACGGTCTCTCCGGCAAATCCCGATCGTCTGTGGGCCATCATCGAAGCCGAAGACGGCGGCGTATTTCGATCCGACAACGGCGGCCGCACCTGGACCAAAACCAACGAGCAAAGAAACCTGCGTCAGCGCGCGTGGTACTACTCGCGTATTTATGCTGATCCAAAAAATGCAGACGAAGTTTATGTCCTGAACACCGGCTTCTATAGATCAAATGACGGAGGGCGAACTTTCAGCGGCATTGGAGTGCCGCATGGCGACAATCACGATCTTTGGATTGCGCCCGAAGATCCGAACCGCATGATTGAAAGCAACGACGGCGGCGCGAATGTTTCGTTCAACGGCGGCCGCAGTTGGAGCGAACAGGATCAGCCGACGGCCCAGTTCTATCGCGTGGCGCTCGACAACGATTTTCCGTATCACGTCTATGGTGCGCAGCAGGACAACTCAACCGTGCGCATTGCCAGTCGCACTGTCGAAGGAGGCATCACCACCAGTGATTGGTTTGATGTGGGCGGCGGCGAGTCAGGCTGGATTCAGCCGTCGCCAAAAGATTCTGAAATCATTTTCGCCGGATCGTATGACGGGTTGATTACTCGCTATGATCACCACACCGGCCAGTTACGCGACGTGAATCCCTATCCGAACAATCCGATGGGCTGGGGCGCCGGCGACATCAAGTATCGCTTCCAATGGAACTTCCCGATTGTGTTCTCGCCTCACGATCCAAACACGATGTATTGCGGCGCGAATGTGCTCTTCAAATCTACGAACGAAGGGCAGAGTTGGGAAGTGATCAGTCCTGACCTCACCCGCAACGACAAATCAAAGCAAGGATCATCGGGTGGTCCAATCACCAAAGACAACACCAGCATTGAGTACTACGACACGATTTTCACTGTGATGGAATCGCCGGTGACCGCCGGGACGATTTGGAGCGGCGCCGACGATGGCGTCGTCTATCTGACTCGCGATGGCGGCAAGAACTGGGCGAATGTCACGCCGTCGAAAGACATCATGCCGGAATGGATCCAGATCAATTCACTGGATGCTTCGCCCTTCGATGCCGGCACGGCCTACTTGGCCGCGACTATGTATAAGTACGACGACTACAAACCTTATCTTTATAAGACGAGTGACTTTGGCAAGACCTGGAAGAAGATTACGAACGGCATCCCCGACGGGGCCTTCACGCGCGTGATTCGCGAAGATCCGAACAAGCGGGGCTTGCTCTATGCGGGAACCGAAACCGGCATCTATATCTCGTTTGACGATGGTGCGAATTGGCAATCGATGCAATTCAATCTTCCGGTGACGCCGGTTACTGATCTGGCAATTCAAAAACGCGAGAAAGAGTTGGTCGCGGCGACGCAGGGTCGCGCGTTCTGGATCTTCGACGATCTGCCGGCGCTGCATCAGATGATGGACGCGGGCGGATTCAAAGCGACCAGCGACACTCATCTGTTCAAGCCAAAGGAAGCTTATCGCATGCCGGGAGGCGGCGGCTTCAATCTGCCGCCGACTGCGACGATTGGAAAGAATCCCGCCGGCGGAGTCGTCGTTTACTATTCGCTGAAAGCCAAACCCACAACTGATCTCGTGCTCGAATTTGTGGACGGCGGCGGCAAGTCAATCAATAAATTCACTACCAGACTTCCCAGAGGCGGTGGCGGTCAGGGGGCCGCAGCAGGGGAGCCACAGCAACCCGCCGGTGGTGAAGAAGGATTCTTTGGCGGCGGCGCACCTGCGCGCGGCACGACTGACGTAGGTTTGAATCGTTTCGTTTGGGACATGCGTTATCCGGACGCGACCCGTTTTCCGGGAATGATTTTGTGGTCCGGTCAGACTAGTGGGCCGCGCGTGGCGCCGGGAACGTATCAAGTGAAGCTGACTGTTGACGGACAAACTCTGACTCAGAGTTTTGAAGTCAAACCCGATCCGCGTTTGACGACGACGGCGGCGGACTATGCAAAGCAACTTGATCTGTCTCTGAAGATTCGTGACAAGTTGAGTGAGACGCACAACGCAATTATTCAGATTCGCGACGTGAAAAAACAGGTCGATGATCTCGTGAAGCGGGTTGGGCCACAGTCAAGACCGATTGTGGATGCGGGCAATGCTCTGAATAAGAAGCTGACAGAAGTTGAAGAGGCGCTCTATCAAACGAAGAACCAGAGCAGTCAGGATCCTCTTAACTTCCCGATCCGGCTCAACAACAAATTGGCGGCGTTGCTGGGCGTGGTCGCGCGATCCGAAACACCACCGAACGATCAGTCTTTAGCTGTCTATGAAGAGTTGACCGCGCAAATCAACGCGCAGCTTCAGAAGCTTTCACAGATCATGAAGACCGACGTGCCGGCCTTTAATCAGTTGGTGAAGGACCAGAACATTCCGGCGATCGTGGTGAAGCCCTGAGCGCGGGACGCGTGCGCAACCTATTTCTTAAATAGATTCGCGAAAGCCTGCTTAGCATCGGTCGGCTTTCCTGATGACGTCTCGCGTTCGACGATGGTGCGCGCCGCGAACAGCTCGCAGTCGTTCCGGGCGCCTTTGTTCGCGATTTTGGCGGTGATCGGTTTGCGGCATTCGAAGTGCGCGCCCGGATCGAAGGACGTGCACTGCCGGCAAGTGTGAAGATCGGCGTTGCACTTAGGGCAGCAGCTATCAGTCGCGATGTTTGCTTGAACTGTCGCTCCACACGCCGCGCACTTCACTTTCTGGCCAAAGGCCATCATTTTCGGTGAACGCGGGCCTTCCCGTTCCTGTGGTTTGGCTTGCGGCTTGGTTTGGGGCCTGGGTCTTTGTTCCTGCTGACCGCCATGGTCCATGTAGCCACGCTGTCGGTATTTGCGGTCGCTCATTTCTTTGTCCTTTGAATAGATTCATTGCATCATAGGCGAATTTCGCGAAGCAGCAAAATGGCCCAAGCAAATAGCTGCGCGTAAGGCGCGGTTGTGGTGATGGAGTCAGTACCGGGAGCGGTAGCGACCGGGTCGCATGGGATTGCCAGGATCGATGTTGCCAACAATTGCTACCCCGTCGCTACCGCTCCGGGTACTGACCTCACTCCGCTAAAGTCGGCACTCTGGCGCGGTCAGCGAAAGTAAGCCACTCCCGATCAAAAGCGGTGACGGCCAATCGGATGCGTGTTAGAATGCGCGCATTATGCGCTTTGATGTTGTCGTTATAAGGCTGATATTTACAGGGATTTTGTTTGGTGCTGGTTGGTGGCTTCATCCGCTGCCCGGTCATCCCGCGATCTCGGCTTTGGTGGCGGGCCTCGTCGGACTAGCCATCATCTTTTTCGAAATGCGTATCCGGCGCGCCTCTCTCAAGACGCTTATCGGAGCAGCCGTCGGGTCGATTCTGGGAATCATAGGCGCCTATCTGATCGGTTCGCTGATAATGAGACAGGAGTCCATTTCGCACGAGTACCGCACGCTCATTACCCTTTCGTTGGTCTCGTTCATGGCTTACTGCGGATTGATGGTGGGCGCCGCGAAAGGTGATTACCTGGAACTGTCCGCGTTGGGCGGCATCTTCAGCGACAAAGCCGCGCGCCGCGATCTGAAGATCCTCGATACATCAGTCATTATTGATGGGCGAATTGCCGACGTGGCCGAGACGGGATTTCTCACCGGCACGCTGATCATTCCGCAGTTCATTTTGCGCGAGCTGCAACAGGTGGCCGACTCGCCGGACTCATCGAAACGCCAGCGCGGCCGGCGCGGTCTGGACATGTTGAATCGTTTGCAGAACAACTCTTCGCTCGACATTCAAATTGTCGAAACTGATTTTCCGGCAGTGCGCGAAGTTGATCTGAAATTGATTGAGTTAGGAAAGCAGATGGGCGATGCCGTGATCGTCACGAATGATTTCAATCTGAATAAAGTGGCCCAGCTGCGCGGCGTGAATGTGCTGAACATCAACGAACTAGCCAACGCGCTCAAGCCGGTGGTGCTGCCCGGCGAGGCGATGCGCGTTTTCATTCTCAAAGAGGGGAAGGAATACAACCAGGGTGTAGCCTACCTCGATGACGGCACAATGGTGGTAGTTGATAACGCGCGCCGCTTGATTGGTAAGAACGCCGATATCGCGGTCACGAGCGTGCTGCAGACGACGGCCGGCAAAATGATTTTCGGGAAAATCTCCGACGAAGCTGAGAACGGCGGCAACGGTGAACGCACGCGCCGTCCTTTGCGTGAAGTGAAGACGGCCCCCTCGCTGACGCGCATCAGCGACACCGAATCCTAAAACGAATGAACGTCGCGATCGTTGTCGCCGGTGGCAAAGGCATTCGTTTCGGCGGCAACCGGCCCAAGCAATTCCTCGAGCTAAACGCCATCCCCATCATCGTTCACACGCTCAGACAATTTGAGCGCAGTAAGCAGATTGATAGCGTCGTCGTCGTCCTGCCGCCGACAGAAATGGCGGCCTTTCAATCTTTACCGGACAGATTTGATTTGAAGAAAGTTGCGCGCGTCGTGGCCGGTGGTGAAACCCGCGCGCAGTCAGTGCAAAAAGGACTGGCCGCGATTGAAGAGGCGGAGGTGGTTGCGGTGCACGACGGCGTTCGGCCGCTCGTGACGGCGGACGAGATTGATCGGGTCGTGATTGCCGCGGCCGCCAACGGGGCGGCGGTTTTGGTTGCTGAGGTTGCGGAAACGATCAAGGAGATCGAGAACAATAAAATTGCGCGAACTTTGCCGCGCGATAAATTAAGGCGAGCGCTGACACCGCAATGTTTTCGCTTCGACCTGCTTGAGCGCGCCTACGAAGGCCTGGCGGAAATTGAAGCTTCGGGAATCGAAGTGACTGATGATAGTTTTCTGGTCGAGCGACTCGGCGTGAATGTTGTCGCGATCTCAGGCAGCGCGAGAAATATTAAGATTACTAATGAAGAGGATCTACTATTCGCAGAAGCGATTCTAAGGTCAGTGGTCAGTGGTCAGTAGTCAGTTTCTTGTTTTCTCAGAGTGGCAATTATCAGCTTAAGTAGTTGCTACTGACCACTGTCTACCGACCACTGACTACTGACCACTGACGAATATGTTTCGCATCGGCATCGGACACGACACACATCGCCTGGTTGAATCGCGACCACTCGTCCTGGGCGGAGTTGTGATCCCGTTCGATCGCGGCAGCGATGGCCATTCAGATGGCGACGCGTTGACGCACGCAATCGCCGACGCGATTCTTGGCGCCCTGTGTGAAGGCGATCTCGGTCTTCATTTTCCCGATACTGACTCACAGTGGAAAGACGCTAATAGCATGGAGTTGCTCGGACGCGTGGTGTGGCTGGCCCACGAACGCGGATTCGAGATTGCCAACCTTGATTGTAACGTGATGCTGGAACGTCCAAAACTGCGCGAGCACATCGATGCGATGCGCGAGAATCTGGCGAAGGCTTTGAATGTCGAGCTTAGCTCCATCAGTGTAAAAGCGAAGACAGGGGAAGGCCTTGATGCAGTTGGACGTGGAGAAGCCGTAAGTGCTCAAGCTATTGTATTGCTGAGACAGAATTGAATTGGCCACAGGCTCGCTGGATGTGGGAGGTCTGCTGTTAGCCCCGTTAGGGGCAGAATATTCATAGATCTCCAAACCAGAAAAGAATCAAAAAGCTCCTTTAGGAGCGCGATTTAGCCGAGACGGTAGAGATGACTTTTCGCTTCTAAAAGGAGCTTGGTTTTTTGTTGGTAGCGATACTATAAACATCTCGCTCCTACTGGAGCGAAAAATTGGCAGAGACCTTCGGAACATCAAACGGGAACGCCGTAGAGATATCAAATTGAGACCACAGGACATTATTCGGAAGAAACGTGACGGCGGAGAACTCTCGACGGAGGAAATCGAGTTCTTTGTTCGTGGCGTGACCAGCGGAGAGGTTGCTGACTATCAAAGCACCGCGCTGCTGATGGCGATCTTTCTGAACGGCATGACTGATGCCGAACAATCGGCACTGACGAATTCGATGCTGCATTCCGGAGATATTCTCGACTTCTCAGACATTCCCAAACCAAAAGCCGACAAACATTCGACCGGTGGCGTCGGCGACAAAACGTCTCTGTTGATTGCACCTCTGGCTGCAGCCGCCGGCATTTGCGTGCCGATGATTTCCGGGCGCGGCCTGGGCCATACGGGCGGCACGCTTGATAAACTGGAATCGATTCCTGGCTATCGAGTCAATTTGTCGCTCAAAGAATTTCGCGCGGTACTCGATCGTTGTGGTTTTGCTATGAATGGACAGACCGCCGAGATCGCGCCGGCCGATCGCAAGCTTTATGCGCTGCGAGACTCGACTGCGACGGTCGAAGCTATTCCTTTGATCGTCGCTTCGATAATTTCCAAAAAAGGCGCAGCGGGTCTGGACGCGATGGTCATCGACGTCAAGACTGGATCAGGCGCGTTCATGCGTGAACACGATCGAGCAAGGGAATTGGCCCGTGCGCTCGTTAAGACCGGTAACGCGCTCGGCGTGCGATCGCAGGCGCTAATCACGGACATGAACCAACCGTTGGGCCAGGCAGTTGGGAATTCGGTCGAGGTGCTGGAATGCATCGAATTATTGCGCGGAGAAATCAAAGAAGGCGCGCGGCCGGTGCTCGATCTCTCGATTGAACTGGCGGCCCGCATGGTGATGCTGGTCGAACTCGAACCATCTATCGATGCGGCCCGCGATCTGATAAAGGGCGTTTACGAATCAGGCGCCGCCCTGGAATGTTTTCGTGCGAATGTCGAAGCGCAAGGCGGGGACCCCCGCGTCTGCGACGAGCCCGCAAAGATTCTGCCGTTGACAGAGAACTCGTTTGAGGTAGAATCCCCGCGCCCCGGTTTTGTCATCAAAGTCGACACGGAAGAAATTGGAAACGCGATTGCCGAAGCCGGCGGCGGGCGGGTGCGCATCGAAGATCAAATCGATCCGTCGGTGGGATTTATCGCCGACGTTAAGATAGGCGATCGCGTTCAATCGGATGATCCGTTCGGAACGGTGTTTTCCGCAGATGTTGAGCAAGGCCAGCGGGCCGCGCAGCGAATCTCGGCCGCGTACGAAATCGGAGATGAACGTCCGCCGGAATTGCTGTCATTGATTAAGGAAGTGATCGAGTGAGAGTTTTTTTGGAGTGCGCCGGCTTGACGGCGCTTTGGGTTTTTCTCCCTCTCCCTTTGGGAGAGGGTCGGGGTGAGGGCTTACGGCGCTGCTAAACCCTCACCCTAACCCTCTCCCAAAGGGAGAGGGAACAAGGCAACAAAAATGAAGTCGAAAGTTCTGCTTACACTGATCGTTTTATCTTCCCTTATCTTCGCCGGTCAGGCCTGCAACCGCGGGCTTTATGGCGCCGATGACAAATCCAAGATTCACGTCGGCATCGTCTTTGACATCGGCGGTAAAGACGATCGTTCCTTCAATGCCGCCGCCTGGACCGGAGTGAAATGCGCTGAAACGGGAATGCTCCCCGACGGTAAGACTAGTTGCGGGAAAGCCGCTCTCGATATTGTGCTTCGCGACGTCGAGCCGGGCAATCCGGTATCGATCGAGCCGGCGATGCGCGCCTTTGCTGAGCGCGGCTATGATCTGGTCATCGGCGTCGGCTTTGCGCAAGGTCCGATCATGCAGGCCGTGGCGAAAGACTATCCCAATATTCATTTCGCGATTATCGATGGCGTGATTTTCGAGGACGATGGTAAGACTCCCAAATCAAACGTCGCCTCGCTGGTTTTCAAAGAGCACGAAGGTTCTTATCTCGTTGGTATGATCGCGGCAATGACTTCAAAGACCGGCAAGCTCGGCTTTATCGGCGGCATGGACATCGGCCTGATTCATCGATTCGAAGGCGGGTACGAGGAGGGGGCGAAAGCA
>DASWQK010000540.1:0-6110 GCA_036403735.1 Pyrinomonadaceae bacterium | reverse complement strand
TTGGTTCTCGTTGCTTAATCTACAAACGGATCACGAAATCACACGAACGTAGGTGATTGCATTGGAGAAGAAAAATGCAAAGGCGAGATATATGACTTCATTCAAAACTGCCTGGACACGCATATCATCAACATCGGGGATTCTGATTCTCACCATTTGTTCACTCTGCTGTCATCTCACGTTCGCGCAGCAATCATCTACGGAGCGTTTATTCCCCGTGCAAAAGGACGGCAAGAGCGGCTTTATGGATCGAACGGGAAAAATTGTGATCCCGATTCAATTCGATTCAGCGAACAACTTTCATGAAGGCCTGGCCCTGGTGACGATGAGCGGCAAGAAGGCATTCATCGACGCGACCGGGAAAATTGTTTTCAATGCCGCCTATGACATCGTGGATGATTTTTCGGAAGGGCTGGCCGCCGTCAATATTGGACAGACGAGAATTCCCAACATTGGTTTGATCTCGAATCCGGGAAAGTGGGGCTACATCGACAGAACCGGCAAACTCGTCATGCCGCTCCGGTTCACGCACGCCGAAGATTTCAGCGAAGGTCTGGCTGCCATTACCGATGGCGATCGCGATCACGGAGCCTTCATCGATCACAGCGGAAAAACAATCTTCACCTTGCCGCTGGATGTAACGCTGGGATTTCACGAGGGGGTCGCCGGGGTGCTGCTTAATGGCAGCGTAAGTTATTACGATCGCAGTGGAAAGAAACTGACTGTGCCTACGGAATATGGACCAAAGAGCCATTCGTTTTCTGAAGGCCTGGTGCCGATTGAGATCAAAGGACAGGCAGGGTTTATCGATAAGAGCGGCAAGATCGCCATTGCGCCGCAGTTCGAAGACGTCGAAGACTTCAGTGCCGGACTGGCCGCCGTCAAGGTTCGCAGCAATGAAACAACCTGGTGCGCGCGTGAGGCGTCAGGCTCGCGCGAAGGCTTCACGATGAAGTGGGGCTACGTCGACAAATCCGGAAAGTTCGTCATCCCGCCACAATTTGAAAGCGCGGCTCCGTTCGCCGAAGGCCTCGCAGTCATTCATCAATGCGGTGAAGCTTTCTTCATCGACACGGCCGGCAAAGTCGTGCTCAAAGCAGACTTTCGCTACGCGTCATCTTTCTCAGGAGGACTGGCCCAGATTGAGCGCGAGACGACGGACGGCTGGATGAGCGGATATGTCGATAAGAACGGAAAGATCGTTTGGCAATCACTCAAGTCACGTAATTGATCGATTTATTGATCCAATACTTCTCTTACCTTTGCCGCCAGACACTCAGTCGAAAAAGGTTTCTGCAGAAAGAAAACCCCGTCGTCCGACACACCGTGATGAATAATGGCGTCGTCCGTAAAACCCGACATGAAGAGGATCTTGCTTTCAGGCCGTACCGACTTCAACCGGTCGACTAATTCTTTGCCACCCATCTGCGGCATGATCACGTCGGTCAGGACCAGGTCAATACGTCCCGGAAATTCTTTCCCCAGGCTCAGACCGGCGCTGCCATCCGGGGCCGCCAAAACAGAATAACCGTAACCTTCGAGGATTTCTTTCGAGAGATTTCGCACCTGCTCTTCATCTTCAACCAGCAGGATCGTTTCATTTCCGCGAGACGCTGCCGGCGCAGGGAGCCCAATCTCTGCCTCCTCAACTTCATCGACACGCGGCAAATAAATTTTGAAGGCAGTCCCTTTGCCGGGTTCGCTATAAACCCAGACGTTGCCGCCGCTCTGTTTCACTATGCCGTAGACTGTCGACAGTCCGAGGCCCGTTCCTTTACCCACTCCTTTGGTCGTGAAGAAAGGTTCGAATATTTGCGCCTGAATTTCGGCATCCATGCCACTACCATTGTCAGAGATGGACAACAGCACGTAATGCCCAGGCTCGATGGTCGATCCAACTCTGGTGATCGGAGCGCTAAAATGAACATTGCGCGTTTCGATCATCAGACATCCGCCTTGCGGCATCGCGTCACGGCTGTTGACGGCAAGATTCAGCAGCACCTGCTCGATCTGACCAGGGTCGGCTTTGATTCGGCCCAGTGAGCTACTCAACTTCAGGCTAACCACGATGTGCTCACCGATCAGGCGCGGCAACATTGTGATCAAACCGTTAACGACGGCGTTCAGATCGAGTACTTCCGGTTGCAGCATCTGCTTGCGGCTGAAAGCCAGTAACTGGCGGGTCAAAGTGGCCGCGCGCTCCCCGGCCTTCTTAATTTGTTCGATCTTTCCCCTTAGCGAATCATCGAGCGAACCTCGCAGCGCCAGGTCACTGTAGCCCGTGACCGCAGTCATCAGGTTATTGAAATCATGAGCGATGCCGCCGGCAAGCGTTCCGATGCTCTCCATCTTCTGCGCCTGTCGAAGCTGTTCTTCCTTTTCCTGCTCACGCTCGATCAGAACGACGTTTTCGATAGCATTCGCGGCGAGATTTGCGGCCATGCGCATCGCTGTCGCGTGGCCGTTTTCAAATGCTCCCGCACAATGACACTGAACTTCGACACAGCCGACCGTTCTTCCCATCACCGTCATCGGAGCGACCAGGGCCGATCGATCAGAGGCGCGATCAACGTGGCTGCCGATCGCGACTGTCGTCTTGGTGTCAGCCAGCGACGCACGGTAATCATTATCGATTACCACCGCTCCGGACTTGATAGCCCGGCCAACCATGCCGTCGCGGACCGGCACTTCCGTTCCATTTGAAGATTCAAGTTCTTCATCGTCAGTCCAGCCGTAGACGATTCGCCTTAATCCTTTGTCGCGATCGTAAAGCGATATCACCAGTCCCTCACATGGAACCGACGCCACGGCAAAGTCACGCAAGGCGCGAAAAATTATCTTCAGCTCGCGCGCCGTCCCCAGCGTCCGGCCCAACGCGGCGATACGTTCGACGAGGGATTCATAATCAGCAAGTGCTCTCTGGTTGGCTTCGAACAGTGCCTGCTCGCTGCGCTTGCGTTCGATGGCCATGGCGATCTGGCTGCCGACAGACTCAAGAAACTGAAGGTCCGTTTCAGTGTAAGCATCTTTCGAATCGTAGTGTTGCACGGCGAGTACGCCGATTATTCGTGAAGCAGTGCGCAGCGGAACGCCGAGCCAGGACGGTGAAGAAGTGCCGCTCTTTTGAACTATGCCGGCGGCGACCATCTCCGCGGTAGTCTCTTCGGTCAGCAGAATCGGTTTGCCCGTTTCCAGGACATAACTACTAAAGCCAAGACCTACTGGTCGAGGTTGCGGTGCGCGATCATGCTTGTCCACCCAGAAATCATAATGCAGCAAGTTGGTTTCGGAATCGTGAAGAGCAATAAAGCAGTTTTCGGCATATAGGATCTTGCTAATCGATTCATGGATTAGCTTGAAAAGTTGGTTCAGATCGGAGGTTGAGATGGCGCCTTGAATGATTTCAAAAACTACCTGGCGCTCCTTTTGCAGGCGTCTTTCTTCGGTGAGATCGATATAGATGGCAAAGACTCCAACCAGGCGATCGTCAGCTTTAATCGGCAGCCCGTGGATCTTTACGGGGACCAACGTGCCGTCTTTTCGTTGGCGCTCCGTCTCTCTTTCGACAACATTTCCGACGAGAGTGCCGTCAGAAAGATCTGCCCCTTCATTGCGTAATACCTCAGGCACGATCGTCTCGTTGATCAAGCGGCCGCGAAGTTCCTCCAGCGAATATTGAAACATTGATCGAAATTGCCTGTTGGCGTTAACCACAACATCGTTTTCGTCAACCAGAAGAATGCCCATTGGCGCGTTTTCAAAGAGCTGCTGGAACCGGGCGGTTTGCAGCTGGGCTTCATCCTCAGACTTCCTTCGTTCCGTGACATCGTTCGCCAGCACGAGCTTCGCATGTTTGCCGTCAAGGTCGAGTGTGTGCCAGCTGATTTCGACGTCGATAATGGCGCCATCCTTCTTCCGATGTCGCCAAGGAACATTCCCGTACTCGCTTGTCGAAGACCCTTGTGTGTTGTATAGCGCCGGAAGATCTTCCGGCGGTCGAATATCTGCAATTGTCATCGTCAGAAATTCGTTGCGCGAGTATCCGTAGTGGCTAACGGCTGCGTCGTTTACTGCCAGGAACGCGAGCGTCTCCGGATCAAAGACCCACATCGGCAATGGATTGGATTCAAACAACAGCCGGTACCGCTGTTCAGATTCACGCAAGGCACTCTCAACTACCCGGCGTTCCGCGGCTTCCGTTTGCAGCTGCTGGTTCGCTTCGAGTAACGCCGCCGTTCGGTTGACGACTTTCGCTTCCAGATCCTGATGCGCCTTTCGTAACTTGTCTTCCGCACGGACCCGCCGCGCCAATTGTTTCGCCGTGTAAGTCGTAATGGCAATTGCAATCGCTAACGCGAACAGCATCGCCAAAGAGATCAAGATCAGTGCTTCACGGCGAGCTTTAGCGTTCGCTCGAACGTTCGCCGCCTGCGCCTCATCCAGCCACTTACCCTGATGTTGGACGTACTCGTCCATCGCGCGGTGGTATACGACCAAAAGTGGTGAAACCTCGCGCACCATTAGCACACGGGCTTCATCAGGTTTCTGTTCGTGAACATGCAAATCCACCGCGTGACGATAACTTGTACGATAGGCCTCTCGCTTCGTCTGGATATCTGCCAGGAGGTCGCTTTCTTCGGGCGCATCGGCCTTGCTCCGCAGGCTGTCAATTAATTCGGAAACGTGGCGAGAATTGTCGGCGGCCTGGGCCAGTAGAGCGTCTATCTCCTCCTGATTGTCGGTGATGAAGGTTTGCAGGATGAGCCGGCCGTTTAGATTCGAATAGGATTGCGCCTCGCGAGCTAATTCAACGCGTTCCCATCGCGCGTCGACCATTGCATCGAGGTCAGCGTCCGCGCGGCTTATTTGCCGCAAGGCGAGCCAATCGACGACGCTAACAAGCGCGATCAGCACGACAAACGAGATTGCTAGTCTTGCTGCTATGCTCGACCGATTCTTTGCTATTGAATTTGATTTTCTCATTGACTCAATCGCCAGATGTCCGCATTGGCCTGAAAAGCCGAAGCGTTTCGCACCACGAGTTCAATATGAAGGGTTGCGCTTTTCAGAGAGGAGAGATTTCGCGCGGGAAATGAGGATCGGTTTCGGTGGGCCCGCCTTCTCGCGGCAAGACAGGGCAATATCAATGCCAAAGAAGCTGGTGATGACCTGGCCCTACTCGATCACGATCACCAGGATTAGAGGCACAAAGAAAAGGTGCAATGACATGGTTAACTTATCAACTGAACCTTTGGGCCTTGCCCAAAAAGTCATATGGCGAAAAGAGACAAGCTAATACTCGGGAGCGCGGGTGCCCTCGCTCCCTATGAGCGCGAAGCGCGAAACAGTTTCAGCGTCAAGAGGTTTGAGATTGAGATTGAGCGTCCTGCGGGCGAGGGCGCCCGCGCTCCCTGTACTAAGCGGCTTATTTCAGATCGGATCGACTTTGTGGGCAACGCCGAACCTTTGAGTCTTTTCGTATTCCCGGTTCGTGCGATTTAGTAGTTTGGTTCTGGCGGTGTCTGATGAGTTCAGGGCGTTATCAGCGAAAAGAGCCCACAACCTTTTGGGCTGTGGGCTCGGAAGAAGCTTGCGTATTTGCTTCTGGCTTAGCTATTGAATCGTGTCGGTCGATCCCTTGAAACCATGCATTGCCTGCTTCAAGGTCCACTTCAACACGCGCTTGGTGTCGTAGCAATAAGCGAGAATGTAATTGCAGGTCGACAGACAATGCGTCGAGCACTCTTTCTTCATCTCGTCCAACTGCGCGTGATCGAACTTTGGATTCTCAATCGTGCCCCAGTCGTGCGTCGCCGAGTACATCGGGAAGCATGGCGCCAGGGTCCCGTCCGTGCGAATGATTAGAGAGTTTTGTCCGGCGCGACATTTCCACGGTGGCACAGCACCACGCATGAGCTGCTTCATCTCCTGCATGTGCTTGCTCTGGTTGACCATCTTGTAGCCTTCGTTGTGCCGCTTGTCATCCAGATAGTCCAGCAGGTCGTCCACCTTTGACCAGTCGTCCGGCGTCAGATAAGTGACGTTCTCGTCAAGGTGCTTAAAGTGGTCCTGCTCCATCATCGGAGTTTCGTTGATGTGATAGTCCGTGG
>DASWQK010000539.1:0-5032 GCA_036403735.1 Pyrinomonadaceae bacterium | reverse complement strand
GGAAGCAATCTCACTGAGATTGGCTCCCGCACATCGGCAGGCTCAATTGGAGTATCTCCTGAGTTCCAAAGCAAGACTTCGCTTAAATAGATATTATCTGTAATCAGGTTATCGTTGTCGTCAAGTACTCGCAGCTTTGGCGTGGAAGATTCGCTATCGAAGATCTTAAAGGGAGTGTCTGTCTTCAAAAAGGCGATGCTCCTCGTTTTTCGGGACATGACGAAAAACAAAATGGAGATCGCAATAGACAAGAGAGCGAGGACTAGGAAGACGAGATTGAGAGCATTCATACAGGGACTTCAATTTAACGAGTAATCCAATGATGGAGCTTCATACCTCGGGTTCCTGCTCGTCCCAGTCTCCCACCAGCTCAAAAGCTTTCTGCAGAATGGGTCGTGGCCGGGCGCCGTCGGCTTTGCCAATCAAGCCTTCGCGCTCCATTTGATCGAGCACGGCGGCGGCGCGGCCATAGCCGATGCGCAGACGGCGTTGCAGGACTGAGGTGGAAGCTCGTTTCATGTCGACACAGATGCGCAGGGCATCTTCGAATAATTCGTCGCGCTCGCCGTCCGAATCTTCCAGGCCCATGGCTTCTTCATCGGATTGGGTAATGGTTTCGTCGTAGTCGGGTTCCCATTGTGATTTGACGTGGGCGACGATCTTGTTGATTTCCGTTTCATCCACGTAAGCGCCGTGCACGCGTAATAGACGTGAAGAACCTGGCGGCAGAAACAGCATGTCGCCACGGCCAAGCAGATGTTCCGCGCCATTGGTGTCCAGAATCGTGCGCGAATCGATCTTGGAAGAGACACGATAAGACATGCGGGAAGGGAAGTTGGCTTTTATCAATCCGGTGATCACATCGACTGAGGGACGTTGGGTAGCGAGCACCAGATGGATGCCGACGGCGCGCGCCATTTGCGCCAGACGCGTGATCGAATCTTCGACTTCATGGCCGGAGGTCATCATGAGATCGGCGAGTTCATCGATAATGATCACGATGTAAGGCATGCGCGCCCAGGGCTCGCCGGTTTCACCATAGTCCTTGACGCTATTGCGGCGATCGAGCTCCGCGTTGTACCCGTCGATGTTGCGGACGCCGCATCCCGCCAGCTCTTTATAACGTCGTTCCATCTCGCCGACCGCCCAGCGCAGTGCGCGCGCGGCCGGCTTGGGATCGACGATGATCGGCGTCGCCAGATGCGGAATGTCTTCGTAGAGTCCGAGCTCGAGCCGCTTCGGATCGATCAGGATCAGTTTCACTTCGTCCGGCCGCGCGCGATAAAGAATCGAAACCAAAAGCGAGTTAACGCCTACGGATTTGCCGGCGCCGGTCGTGCCGGCAATAAGCAGGTGCGGCATCTTGGTGAGATCGCTGACGTAATTCAAACCGTCGATAGTCTTGCCGATGGCGATCGTCAGTTTGGAAGGCGATTCCTTGAAGGCCCTTGATTCGATTACTTCACGTAAGAAAATTGTTTCGCGGCGCGGATTTGGGACTTCGATTCCGACGTGCGGTTTGCCCGGCATGCGATCGATGCGAATCGACTCGGCTTTGAGAGCGAGACAGAGATCATCGACCAGGCCGGTCACTCTCGAATACTTAACGCCGGGATCAGGCTTGAATTCATAAGTCGTTACGACCGGACCGGGACAGATGAATTTGATTTGGCCGGTGACGTTGAATTCGCGGCACTTCTCGGCGAGCTTGGTCGCCATGCCGAGCAGTTCGTCGTCAGCTTGCTCGCTCCGCATTTGCGGCTCGTTTAGAAGTTCGACCGAGGGCAGTTGGTAATCTGAGGCTGAGGTCTTTGTCGAAACTTTGCGCTGGCCGCTGAAATCCAAACTGCCGGGCGCCGGAGCTTCAGTCTTTCGCCTGACGGCAGCCTCGCGGACCATGTCTTCGATCATCGCGGATTCGGCCGTCTCAGTTTTCCCGCGGGCCGCTCCGCGCTTCGCGGGAGCGGTCGCTACGCCGGCGGCTGCCGACATGGTTTTCGCCGGTGCTCCGGTGGTTGCACTGAACGAACGAAATGCTTCGGCGAGTTCCGGATTGCTCGATCTTATTTCGGTGCCGGTATCTGCCGGCGCCATTTGTATTGATGAGCCAACTTCTGTTTTTGCTTGCTTCAGTTCGATTCGGTGCTGACGTTTCTCACGCCGGGCCTGTCGCCAGGCGCGAAATCTCTCAGGTATTGAGCGCAACGCAACGAAACGATCGCCCATCGTCGTGGCGAATGTTCCGTAGAAGTCTGCGAAAGAAAAATTGGTCGCCAGCAAGAGGCCCGTAGCCGCGGTCGCGATTAATAGGATCGTCGCGCCGATCGTGTTGAGCCCGCCCACGAGGGTGCGCGCGATGACCGCTCCGACTAAACCGCCCGCGTTGAAGCTTGCATCAAAGAAAGGCTTGATATTGGCGAGCGAGAGAAGTGCCGCTGACGAGAGGACCAAAACGATTAATCCCGCGAGCCGCGAAACCGGAGCATTGATGCGGCGCGAACGAATGCGGCGCCAGGCAGCCGCGAGAAACAGAAACGGAAGCAGATAAGCCGCGAGTCCGATTCCCTGAAAAAGCCCGGCCGCCACGTTGGCCCCCACGGCGCCGATCCAGTTATGCGTCCCGGTTTCTCCGGCTCCGTTCCACGACGGATCGTTTGGGTTATAAGAAAAGAGACAAAGAAACAGCAGCAGCCCCAGCGCAACCAGGCCAATCGCGATGATTTCGTTAACGCGCGTGTTGCGTTGCGCGGGTTCGATTTCTAATTCGGAGGATATAGCAGCCATAATTTTATCTAATCTGGTTTCGTTTAGGAGCGGGCTACCACCCGCTCCGTCGGGCAGTGGCCCGACTCTAAACGAAACTGTGAATTACGCCGCGCGACGCGACAGTAGATATTCCTTGATAAAGTCATCGATGTCACCATCGAGCACCGAATCGACATCGCCGCGTTCAAGCTTTGTGCGCGCGTCCTTTACCAAACGATAAGGCGCCAGCACATAATTTCTAATTTGAGAGCCGAAACTAATGTCCTGCTTGTTCGCTTCCAGTTCTTTCGTTTCGGCGCGACGCTTTTCCAATTCCAATTCGTACAAACGCGATCGCAAGACCTGCATTGCCACCGCGCGGTTCTGATGTTGCGAGCGCTGGTTTTGGCACTGGACGACGATGTTGGTGGGCAGATGCGTGATACGCACGGCTGAATCTGTCGTATTGATGTGCTGGCCGCCGGCGCCGGTGGCTCGATAGGTGTCAACGCGCAAATCCTTGTCGTTGATCTCGACCTCGACTGCTTCATCGATTTCAGGATAGACGAACAGCGAAGCAAACGACGTATGCCGCCGCGCGTTTTGATCAAATGGCGAGATGCGGACGAGACGGTGCACGCCGGCTTCGGCGGCCAGTAACCCGTAGGCATATTCACCTTCGACTTTGAAAGTCACGTTCTTGATTCCCGCTTCCTCACCCGGTTGATAATCAATGATCTCTGTTTTGAAACCGCGGCGTTCCGCCCATTTCAAATACATCCGCAGGAGCATCTCGGCCCAATCCTGTGACTCAGTTCCGCCGGCGCCAGGATGAATCGTGCAGATCGCATTACGCGGGTCGTTCTCGCCCGCTAACAGCGTTTCGGTTTCTGCCGCGAGGATCTCGTGCTCGACTCGCGCGAGCAGGGCGCGTAATTCATTCAGCGAAGATTCGTCTTCTTCAGCAAATTCAAAAAGCACCCCGGCGTCTGAGATATCAGTTTCAAATTTCTCCTGTCGTTCGATCGTTCTTTGAGCCCGGCTGCGTTGTTGTAGAAGTCTCTGCGCTGCTTCCTGATCCGACCAGAAGTCCGGCGCAGAAGCTTGCGCTTCAATCTGCTCTAATTCTGCCTGCCTGGCAGGCACATCAAAGAAACCTCCCGAGTTGCTCGACCCTTTTCTTTAGATCCTCGTACGAGTTTCGTAATTCCTGCATTGATCCTGTTGCAATCATTAATAACGCTTGTGTAGCGCAAGCTGTTAGCTTGCGGTCCGCAAACTGACAGTTTGCGTTACACGAATCTCCTTTTCATAAAACTTGCTGAGACAAATCCCAAACTAATCAGGGCACAGGCGTAAACGAAAGCGTCGCCGTGCCGCGAATAAAACGTAGTGCCTTTATTAATCTTACTAATTGTCCAGGTCCGCGTCGCTTCTTGAAATCCTGTCGTCGTGTCGAACGTCTCTCCAGTAGACCTGATGAACGCGGTGATCCCGGTGTTGGTGACGCGAACCAGATCGCGATCGTTCTCAACCGCGCGAAAGATGGCGTTGGCCAGATGTTGTCGCATCACCGGCGTCGGCCCAAGGTATCCATCGTTCGAAATATTTATCAGCACGTCTGCGCCTTCGTTCGTGAAGCTGCGCGCTATCCCGGGGTGCGCGGCCTCTATACAAATAAAAACCCCGACGCGAAGCGCGCCGAGGGGCATCAGCGTATAAGAACTGCCTGGCGTAAACTCGCCGACGATTCCACGCACCGAACTCGCGCCCGGTAGCCATCGGGGCAGCGGCACGTACTCGCCAAACGGCATCAGGCGGATTTTATCATAACGCGCGCCCATTGCACCCTGTTCATTTACCATCACGGCGGAATTTTGATCGCCGCCATCCGGAGCCGGCTCGAGCGAGTTCAGCAGAATCGAAGTGTGATTCTCGTGCGCGAAGTCCCCGACGACTTGCCGGAGATGCGGGTCGCGCGAGTAACTGAAGTTCATTGGCGACTCTGGCCAGATGATGAGACGAGGTAAATCGCCGTTCGCGGATTTCGCTTGTAGTTCCTGTAGAGCTGTCCGCGTCAACGCAAGGTGGCGCTCAAGCAGTACGTTCATCTGGCCATCGTCGCCGGTCACGTCCATCGGAACGTTAGGCTGAATGCCAAGAACAGCGATCGCATTATCCCGATTTATGACGCGCCGGACCTGAGCGTGTGGACTCAGCACTCCCGACGCCGCGATGAGCACAACCGCGACAACCAGGATGGACACGATGGGTAGCAGTAACCTGC
>DASWQK010000538.1:0-6955 GCA_036403735.1 Pyrinomonadaceae bacterium | reverse complement strand
CGATTATCAATCCCATTATGAGCGCGACAGTGTTCCAAATGCGGATCGATCGAGTGGCGGCCAGCTGCATTGCTTCAGCCTGACGAAAGATCTGAAGCTCTTCGACTCCTGACTCCTGAATCAACGTGTTCAGGTCATTATCGACCTCGCGAAAACCAGCGAAGCCTTCCTGAGCATAGCGATTGCGATCGCGAGTGATGTCTATGTAAGTGACAAGGTCAGTGTCAAACTTTTTCCACTTCGGAAGTTCCGAAAGCGGCGGATGATCAAGTAATGGAAGCAGATCTGAAACTTTGCCGCGCGCAGTATCGAGCCGCAAATCAAAGGGCGGGCGCAACTCATGCCGCGCGTCGGCTTGCATACGATTTCGCGCTTCGATATCGAACTGGGTCAGCGCCACGCGGAACTGCAACAGCAGCGAAGCGCGCGCGGCATACGATTGCTCGAGGCCCAAAGAGTTGCGGCTCGTTTCTTCCAAACGTCGAACACTGAGATTTCCAATCAGCAATATCAGCAGCAGCAAGACTGCGAACCCCACAACCAACGGCACGAGAGCGGGATCGATACGCGCCTCTCGCCGCGCGCCGGACTGATCGTCAGGCATGACCCGGCGATAGACGACCTGTCCTTCGGGTGGTTGAGGCTTTTGGTTAGCGGACATTTAGCGGTTTGGTCTGACTAGCGACAAAACATTGAGAATTGAAAATTTTAAAGTGCAAATTGCAAATTCGTTCTCGCATCAGATTACCTGGGAACCCGCAGATGCTTTTTTGCTCCGGTTTTCTTTGGCCGTAACTATTGATTGGCCGATGATATTGCAGAGCTGATTGCACTCGTCAAGCAACTCGCCCATCCGGTACTCAGGGAGCATTTCGGTCTTGATCATTAACCGAATCCAAGTTCGAGATTCACGCAGTTCTTTCAAACAAATGCTTAGCTTATGAATGAAGTCCGCGCGACTTTCAGCCGCACAACCTTCATCATAATTCGGCGCAGGCGAAGTGCCGCTACGAACAAATTGTCCCGCGATGTGCCGACCCATTCTTGTGTCCGTTAATGCATCAACTACTTTTCCGACACGAACCGCAAAATCGATTAGTCGTTCGAGAAGCTCATCTGATGTCATGATCAATTTGCTCCTTCCATTATCGTGGGCCAAGTCTAATAACGATCTCTTAATTGCCAATCCAATTTGCAATTTTCACTTTGCAATTCTCAATTCTCAATTGCTCATTAATGTTTCGCGTCCATCCAATTGTCACCGATTCCGGTCTCAGCTATCAGCGGCACATCCAGCTCGACAGCGTTTTCCATTTCGCGCTTCAGAGTCTTCGCGACGTGCTCGGCGTCTTCCGCCGCACATTCGACTAACAATTCGTCGTGAACCTGCATCAACAGTTTGGCATTCAATCCTTCACGACGAAACGCATCGTCGGCATGCAGCATCGCGATCTTCACAATGTCGCTGGCAGTCCCCTGGATCGGCATGTTGATGGCTTCGCGTTCCGCCGCCTTACGAATGTTCGCGTTGCGATCGTTGATGCCCTGGAGCGGCCGAATTCTTCCGTAAAGCGATCGCACATATCCCTGCTGCCGTGCCAGCACGGGAATCTCTTCCATGTAACGCCGCACACCTTTGTAAGTCGCATAATAATCGTCGATCACCTTGCGCGCCTCCTGCCGGCTGATGCCGACGCGCTGTGACAAACCCCACGGCTCAATCGCGTAAGCGATCGCAAAGTTCACAATCTTCGAAAAGCGCCGCGCCTCTTTTAGCTCTTCATCAGTTTTCGCGTTAAAGACCAGACGCGCGGTGCGATTATGAATGTCGTCGCCTTTTTGAAACGCGTCGAGCATTACTTCATCGCGCGTGATGTGCGCCAGCAGCCGCAACTCAAGCTGGGAATAATCCGCAGAGATCAGTTTGTTGCCGGGCTCAGCAACGAACGCGCGCCGAATTCGGCGACCCAGCTCGGTCCGAATCGGAATGTTCTGCAAGTTCGGATCGCTGGAAGATAGACGCCCGGTCGCGGCCACGGTTTGATTGAGCGAACCATGAATGCGGCCGTCGCCGGCAACCTGATGCGGCAGCGCATCAGTGTACACGCTCTTCAATTTTTCCAACTCTCGATATTCGATGATCAATCGCGGCAACTCATGCGTTAGCGCCAACTCTTCCAGCACCGCTTTACTCGTCGACACCCGACCGGTCGAAGTCTTACGTCCGGAAATGATGTTGAGCGCTTCAAAGCATTCGCCGACCTGTTTCGGCGAATTGATATTGAATTCACGGCCGGCGAGTTCGCAGATTCTGCTGGTCAGTTTTTCCAGCTCTGCGCCTAAATGCCGAGACAAGTCGGAGAGCACATCACAGTCGACGCGAATGCCGGCGCGCTCCATGCGATAGAGCAAAGGCGCCAGCGGCAATTCGATTTCGTTGTAGATATTGTCGAGATCTTTTTCATGAATCGTCTCACGCAACACTGGAGCGACTTGCGCAGTCAGGTCAGCGACCTCCGCAGTTTGCCACGCGGCTTCATTCCAGCCATCGTAAGCCGGGCCGCCGCCCTCAACTCCGCCAAGCTCGCGCGCCAAATCGTTCAGTTCATATTTGCTGCGCGATGGATCGAGAACATAGGCCGCGATCAGTGTGTCGTCATTGACGCCGGCCAACTCGATGCCCAGTGGCGTTAACAAGGCTGTGGCTCGCTTCAAATCGTGCACGGATTTTTCCGCGAGTCCGTTCGTCAGCAGTTCTTTCAAAGCAGTTACTGCGATGTCCGGCCCTTCCGCGAAATTTTCCAGATCGACGAATGCTGATTCGCCGGCCTTCGCGGAAAAGGCAATGCCGCGCGCGCCGTGTTCATCGCGCGGACTCTGTTGCTGTCCCGCGCCCGGCGGTAACGAATTCGACAGCGCTACGCCGACGTTTTCCGCTTGCCAAAGCTTTTCGATCAGCCTATCCAGATCTCGCTTGTTCTTGACAATCGAATAGTGGCGCTCAGTCACGCTGACTGTCGCTTTCGCGTCGGCAAATTCGTTGGTGAGATTCGTAAACTCGAGTTCGCGAAATAGCTCGTAAGCGGCGGCCCGATCAGGCGGACGCGCCAGCAATTGATCGAGGTCCAGCTCGATATCAATGTCGGTCTTGATTTCGGCCAACTCCCGCGACTTACGAATCAGGTCCGCGTTGTCGCGCAGCGATTCGCGATAGCGCTTGTTCTTGATTTCTTCCCAATGCTGGAGCGCATCATCGATCGATCCGTAATCCTGAATGATCTGCACGGCTCCCTTTGGTCCAACGCCGGGCGCGCCGGGAATGTTGTCGATCGAGTCTCCCATCAAACCCAGCAGGTCGACGAGCTTGTTCGCCGGCACCCCAAACTTTTTCGCTACCCATGCTTCGTCGCACCATTCGATTGGCGGTACGGGCTCTTTTCGTTTCACGACTTGCGAGTTCTGTCGCATGCAAACGACGAGCGGATCGCGCACCAGTTGGCACATGTCTTTGTCATTTGAGACGATGACCGCCTGCAATCCCTTGTTCGCGGCCTGCAACGCCAGCGTGCCAATCACGTCGTCGGCTTCAAAAGTCGAAACGCTAATCATCGGAATGTTGTAGGCTTCGCACAGCCGTTTGATGTAAGGCATTTGCGCAACGAGATCGTCGGGCATCTGCACACGATTAGCTTTGTAATCACTGAAGGTTTCGTGACGAAAGGTCTTTTCCTTCGATTCAAAGATCGCGGCGATATATTTTGGCTGCTCATCCTGCAAGAGCTTGCGCAGCATATTCGTGAAGATGTAAACCGCTTGCGTGACCTGACCCTTTGAGTTCATCAGCGGCGCTGCACGGTTCGCCATGGGCGCGAAGAAAGCGCGAAAGATGTGCGACATCGAATCGATGAGAAAGACACGATCCGCCGGCTTGTTTCCGTCAGGGAAATTCGTTTGCGGCATTAGGAGTCGATCATAGGGACGGCTTTTGAGATACGCAAGCGTGTGTGTTGTCTGAAAGTGTCTGGGTCTTGCAGGTGTTAGAGTACCAACTTTAGTTGGGGCGATGGAGTCAGTACCGCGAGCGGTAGCGACCGGGTCGCAGCGTACTGCAAGAATCGATTACCGGTCGCTACCGCTCGCGGTACTGACCACATTCCTAAAGTCGGTACTCTAACACCGTAAGCTAAACGTGGACGGCAGCAGCTATTCGACGATCGTGGCAGCGTTGCCGCACACGATCGCGAATCAGTTGCTGCCTTGCCACAACACAACCTCAAACGTATCGATTTTCGACGGACAGCAAACGGAACAATGCTTGCTCGCATTAATCGCCATGAATCTCTCGAGTGCGAAACAGACCACGGTCGCAGAGCCGGTCGAAGTTAGCGGCATCGGGCTGCACACAGGAGTCCCCGTCAATCTCCGTCTGGTGCCGGCGCCGCCCGATACCGGCTATGTGTTTCGCCGCACCGATCTCGGGGGCTTCGAAATTCCGGCGACGGTTGAATCGGTCGCGCATTGCAGTTACGCGACCACTTTGATGCGCACCGGCGTCATGCTTTCAACCGTCGAGCATGTGTTGGCTGCTTTGCGCGGTTGTGGCATCGACAACGCGTTTGTGGATGTGGATAACCTGGAAGTGCCGATCATGGATGGATCGTCCGAAGCCTTCGCCGAAATGATCGAGCGCGCGGGCGTGACCGAACAATCACTCGCGCGTCGCGCGCTGTTAGTAAGAGAAACTATTTCTGCTGCATCAGGAAATCGCAGCATTACGATCGAGCCGTCAGATGTTTACGAGATCGATTGCACGATCGATTTTCCTCATCCATTCATCGGCGTGCAGCGTCGGTCGGTCACTTTGGATAACGGCTCGTTTGCACGGGACATCGCTTCGGCGCGCACCTTTGGCTTCATCGAAGAAGTCGAGGCTCTCCGTCGCGCTAATCTCATTCGCGGCGGCTCACTGGACAATGCAATTGTCCTAACCAAGCACGGCATGCTGAATGAGTCCGGATTGAGATTCGGCGATGAATTCGTGCGTCACAAGATTCTCGACATCATCGGAGATCTCGCGCTTTTGGGAATGACCTTGCTGGGACGCGTGCGCGCGGAACGCAGCGGGCATTTGCTGCACGCGGCGTTGATGTCTTCCCTGCTCCGCAATCGGTCGGCTTGGGAAATTGTGGATCTGCCGGCCCCCGTTGAAGCTGAGGCATCTGCTTCCATGGTGTTAGAAGCCCGACCGTGAGGGCGAGCATGATCATCTTTGGTCGCCCTTGCTAACGCGCTGGCTTCTGACACCGGTTCTAAACCTGCCCATCTCTCTGCTAATATTCAAAAGGAGTTGAACTCTTCGCTTAATACTCGCATCAAAGTGCGAACGGAATTGGGAGGCTTTTCGGCTTTTATGAAACAGATAACGCTCGCCTGCTTTTTCGCTTTAGCTCTCGCTGTTGGCGCCACCGCGCGCTTGCAAGCTCAACCGCGAACTTCAACACCAGTCCAGGAAACGAACGACGAGTACAAGGTTACGACTTACAAAAAGTTCACCGAAAATCGCGAACCGTTCCCCGCCGTCGCTTATCAGGCGGCGAAGGATTACATGGTGAAGTACGGCAAAGAAGACGATCAGTACACGCGTTATCTGCGGATATGGATCGCGGCTTATGAAGAAGATGAAAAGGCGCTTCGCCTGGCCGCCGAAAAAGCGGACCGTGAGCAACAACTGCTCGGCAGTTTCACGCAGAAGGATTATGCGAAAGCGTACGGCATGGCGAAGCAGGTGCTCGCCGGCAATCCCGAGAACGTGAAAGTTCTGATTGCGCTCGGGTACGAAGGTGTCGGCGCGAGCACTGAAGCTCGCAATGAAAATTTCAATAACGAGGCCGGGGGCTACGCGCAAAAAGCGATTCAGCTAATCGAATCAGGCAAGTCACCCGATACGTGGGCGCCCTTCAAAAACAAAGAAGACGTGTTGGCGTCGCTTTATTACGCCGAGGGGTTTTATGCGCTAAAGACGAAGCCCGAAAGTGCTGTCCCGAATTTCGTTAAAGCCGCCCAGCTCGACAGCGATCGAAAGTCCGCGCCTTCGACCTATTACTACCTGGCGCTTGCTTATCAGGGTGGTCCTTACAAGAGATTGTCCGACGACTACAGCAAGCGCTTTGGCAACCAGGCTGAGTCGCCGGAAAGTAAAGCGGCGTTGGAAAACATCAACAAGATCCTCGATAAGCTGATTGATGCGTACGCGCGCGCGGTGGCGCTCGCGCAGAAAGATCCGAAACAGGCAACCGCGATGGTGCAATGGCGGGCGCGGCTCAGCGACTTCTATAAGTTTCGGCACGACAACTCAGACGCGGGCTTGAATGAATTTATTTCCGGCGTGCTGGTAACGCCATTGCCGCAACCCTAAATGATGATTCGTTTAGAGTCGGGCTAGCGCCCGCTTTGCTGTCGGGCACTAGCCCGATTCTAAACGAAGGCGAGAAGATCGGCTGCTTGACAACGAGTGGCCAATCATTAGAATCGATTTCTTTGAAAAGCGGGAGTAGCTCAGTGGTAGAGCATCGCCTTGCCAAGGCGAGGGTCGCGAGTTCAAATCTCGTCTCCCGCTCCAAATTCGATCATTTCGAAGGCGGAAGCATGAAGAATCGCTTTTCAGTTTTTGGTTTTCAGTGTTGTAGTCGCTAATGCGTCTGCGAGGCCGAAAGACTGCAAACTGACAACTCGATAACTCTTCATTCTTTCGCCTTTTCTTTCGTCTCTTTGGGCGGCGTAGCCAAGTGGTAAGGCAGAGGTCTGCAAAACCTTTATTCATCGGTTCGATTCCGATCGCCGCCTCCAAAACTATAATATACTCAATGGTTTACACACCCGGCCGGCATCCTAACACTGCCCTATAAATCACTCTTGTATCACTTCCACTGAAATTGCTCATACTACTCATAGGTGC
>DASWQK010000537.1:0-3335 GCA_036403735.1 Pyrinomonadaceae bacterium | reverse complement strand
AAAGCCAGCTTCTTTTTCTTCAAGGTAACTTCTTCGACCTGTTCTTCGTCGCTCGGATATGTAAGTGCGGACAATTCACTCAAACGTTCTTCATAACGCCCATGTTCGCGAGCAAGCTCCCGAAATTCCGGGTTGCTCGCCATCAATTCTTCCTTAAGGCTGTCCGCCTTTGCCATTTCCATATAAGTATTCTCCTCTCGAGTGTTTGGGGTGGAAAGAAAATGCTTGCGGATGAGAAGTGCCTGCGGCAGTTCGTCATGAGCGAAATGTTATCCCAAGCCACAACGTTAAATCAAGATGAACTTTGAAGCGGCTCCCTGAGTTAGAGTACCAACTTCAGTTGGGCCCTATTGCACGGAAGGGTCCGACTAAAGTCGGTACTCTAACACCGTCGGTCGGCGCGTCTAGTTTTCTATCGATAGACTCATCAGCAAAGCATCCTCAACCGGAGCTCGATAGTACGAGCGCCGCCGTCCCACAACTTCAAAGCCGCTGCGCCGGTAAAGGTTTTGTGCCGCTTCGTTTCCCGCCCGAACTTCGAGCTGCGCGATCTTTGCTTTGCGTTTTCGCCCCTCATCCAGACTGGTTTGCAAAAGCACCGATCCAATTCCCTTGCCCCGAAACACATGCCTGACCGCGACATTGTTAACGTGCAGTTCATCCGCAATCGTGCGCGCCACAATAAATCCGGCCAGCCCAAATTCATGAACGGCTGAATCGATTCTGGCTACCAGCATGATCGAGTCGCCGCGCGATTGCAGCTCATGATGATAAGCATTCCAGCCCCACGCGCTGAGGCCGCTCAGGTCTTCAATCTGGCACACCTCGATCAGGTCGTGTTCAGTCATGCGATCGATCGAAAGTTTTAGGCCTGTGTTGGTTGCTGCGCTTTCTGTCGTAGCCATTGTTCGTTGATTTCAGCGTCAGACGCCCTGACGTACACCGCACGTAAATCTTCCGGCGCAACTGACTTCCGTTCCCGGTAGTTCGCGAAGCCAAGCAGCGCGATTGAAGGAGCGAGGTTACCTGAGTCGTCCATGACGATCCAGTTCGGAGTTCCGCCTTTAGGCGGCATGTTCAGAGTTCCGTCTTGCGGCGGCTCACTTTCTTTTCTTTCAATTCCGCCTGAAGGCGGAACTCCAAACTTTCTAAATATCCGCGCACCTTCGCCCGCGAGAGTCAGTCGCTCAATTTCGGCATATTGCTCTGTCACCGCACTCGGACTCAAATGCCGCGCTTCATCCATTGCTACGACATTCCCCTCATTGACTGAGAGCCTTTGGGCAAACACTTCTCCGCGCCCGGCCGGCAGCAGCGCGATGATCTCTCCCTGGGCGCCTGACGCGTGAGCAACTGCCGCGAGAGTGGACACGCCGGCAACTTTGCGATTCAGATGAGCAGCAAATGCCTTCACGGTAGCCAGTCCGATACGCAGTCCCGTGAAACTGCCAGGTCCCTCGGCTACTGCAAACAGATCAACCTCAGAAAGTTTTACGCCCGCCTCTCGTAAAGACTCCTCGATCATTTCGATCAAGTTCATCGAATGCGACACCATTGCATCACCGGCGCGCGCCGCCAGCACCTGCTCGCCTCGCGTCACGGCCACCCCGCCACTCCTCGTTGCGGTTTCAATGGCCAGAATTAATGGCTCGGACTTTTCAGTTGACACAACCATTTTGGAGTGCGGCGGCTTGACGCCGCTTTTCTTCGCCCTTCGCCCTTCGCCCTTCGCCCTTTCCTCTTTGCCCTTCGCTCTTTGCTTCTCTTCTCCGGTTTACATCTTCTCTCGTTTGCGTAATGATCATAAAACACAACTGTTCATCATGCGAATAGGAATTCTAACTGCCGGTGGCGACTGTCCCGGGCTCAACGCCGCAATTCGCGCCGTAGCTCGTTGCGCATTTTCTGATGGCGTAGACGTACTTGGTATTCGGAACGGCTACCTTGGTCTGTTCGAAAACGATGTCGAGCCCCTCACGCGCACGACAGTGAGCGGCATTCTTCCGCGCGGCGGCACTATTCTTGGCACTTCCCGGTTCAATCCCGCGAAGAACGAAGAATCAATTCCACGCATGATTGAAAACTGGAACACGCATCAACTCGCGGGCTTGATCGTGGTCGGCGGCGAGGGCTCGCTCTCTGCTGCGCGAGATCTCTGCCGCGATCATCAAATGCAAATCGTCGGCGTGCCAAAAACAATCGACAACGACGTCTGCGGTACTGATTACACTTTTGGTTTCGACACGGCAGTATCAATCGTCACCGACGCAATTGATCGATTGCACTCGACTGCTGAGTCGCATCACCGCGTGATGGTCGTCGAAGTGATGGGCCGTCACACCGGCTGGATCGCGGCGCACGGAGGCATCGCCGGCGGCGCCGACGTCATTCTCGTGCCCGAACATCCCTTTCGCATTTCGCGCGTATGTGACCTGTTGCTGCAACGTAAACAACAGGGTCGCGCCTTTTCGATTGTGGTAGTTGCTGAAGACGCGCACACGCACGCGGATGAAGATTTTCTCACCCAAGAGCAAGGCGTCTCGCTTTATCGTCATGATCGTCTCGGCGGAATTGGCGAGGCCCTGGCTGCCGAGATTGAGCGCTGCACAGGCATCCAGACGCGCGTTACGAAACTTGGATACGTGCAGCGCGGCGGCTCACCCACGGCATTCGATCGAATCCTGGCCACGCGCTTCGGAATCAAAGCTTACGAGATGGTCCGCGCCGGAGAGTGGGGCCAAATGACGGCGCTACGCGGCACTCGCATCGTCAGCGTGCCGTTAGAGGATGCGGTCGGTGACTTGAAACGCCTCGATGAAGAAATCTATCGCGTTGCTGAAGTCTTCTTTGGCTGACGGAGCGCACGCATTCTGCGTGCGTTGCGCGCGCATCTTGCCCGCCATCTTCGCGCTGAAAGCATGAAAGAAAATAGCCAGGGATCGAGGACGCAGCGCGAATCTTCACCTTCCGCATTCGCGGTTCAAGATACCAGCCTTGCACTTTGATCGATCTTCCAGCTGCGAAGTTTCAGCTTCCGAATCGAAAGCTTCCCCTTTCAACCTCGACCTTCGACATTCTCTTGCGAAACCATTAAGTACCGAGGCGGAACTCAGGCGTTCCAGTGCCAAACTCTTCAGATTGATTGCGAAAACTCGAAAACAACCATCTCCTCCCTTCTTGCAAAATTTTTTACTTGCGTCATTCCGTATAGTTGACGGGTGCATACCACCCAACTGTCGACGGGCAACAACCCGCCGCCGCAAAACCTCGTCTGCTCAACGAAGTTCGCAGCGTCGCACTCATGCGCCACCTAAGTATCCGCGCTGAACAGGCAT
>DASWQK010000536.1:0-3090 GCA_036403735.1 Pyrinomonadaceae bacterium | reverse complement strand
CTGCGGTTGATTATCAGACCGTCGATGGCGGCGCCATGCAGAAGGGTGACTTCGAATATGCAGCGGGCACAATGACCTTTGCCCCTGGTGAAACCAGCAAGACGTTTGTGGTGCTCGTCAACGAAGACATGTTCGGCGAAGGCAACGAAACGTTTAGCGTCTCGCTTAGCAACCCGGCCGGAGCGACGATCGGTCAACAAGGCGTGGCGATGGTGACGATCATGGATGACTTGCCGGAATCGATCACGAACCCGATCGATGACGCGCAGTCGTTTGTCTACACCAATTATCACGACTTCCTCAATCGTGAACCGGATGCGACAGGTCTCGCTTTCTGGGTCAACGAGATTACGTCCTGTGGCAATGATGCGCAGTGCGTCGAAGCGAAGCGTATCAATGTCTCGGCGGCATTTTTTCTCTCTATTGAATTTCAGGAGACGGGGTACCTGCGCTATCTCCTGGAGAAGGAATCGTTCGGCTCTACCCCGAAGTACACGGAGTTCATGCGCGACCTGCAGGAAGTGAGCCGGGGCGTGATCGTTACTGCGCCCGGTTGGGAGCAGAAACTGAAGGACAATCAGCAGCAGTTCACCGAGAAATGGACCAACCGTCCGGCATTCAAGGCGGTGTACGACCCAATGTCAAACACTGACTATGTGAATGCGCTTTATGCGAATGCGGGGATTCTCTCCTCGCAGGCTGAACGCCAATCGCTGGTCAGCGCTCTGGACACCGCGAGCGAAAGTCGGGCTGCTGTTCTGCTGGATGTCGCCGCGAACAGCGCATTCAGACAGAAGGAACACAATGAGGCGTTCGTGATGATGCAGTACTTCGGGTATCTGCGGCGCGATCCTCAGGCGAAGCCTGATTCTGACTTGAGTGGTTACAACTTCTGGCTGCTGAAACTGAATTCCTTTGGCGGCGACTTTCAACAAGCTGAGATGGTCAAAGCATTTATTACTTCACTCGAATACCGGCAGCGCTTTGGACAGTAAGGCATTGCGGTAGTTACATCGAGCTTAATGCGGCAGGCGCTGATTCAACTTCAGCGTCTGTCGCTTCTTATTTCCAAACGCAAACCATCGCGCGCTGCGAGCGTTTCTCCCGCCCACAACTTTCGCGCCTCGCTCTCAAGATCGATGTTGTCCCATTCAGGATAAAGATGAGTGAGCAGGAGTTGTTTTGGTTCAGCAAGTTTCGCAATTCGCATCGCGTCCGCGAGTTCGAGATGTTTGCGCGTGGGTTTGTCGCAATAGAAGGAACATTCCAGAATCAACAGATCGGCATCGCGGGCAAAATCGGCGACCGCTTCTGAGAAACCTGTATCGGAAGTGTAGACGAGCGTGGCTCCGCTTTGGTCGGTTAGACGAATGGCCAGGCTCTCTGCGCGATGAGGCGTTGAGAGGATTTCTGCCGTTAGCCCGGTCAGTAGATCAAAAGTGTGGCGCTCTCCAGTCGGTCCAAACTCGTGAATTTCTATCGCGAAGTTTTGGTCGAACAGCTTGTAATTTTGCGAGTCATCAATGGCTTTCAATAATTTCCCGATGCCTTCACAGCCGAAAATCCTAAGCGGCTTTTTTCGATCACCAATCCCCGGCGCCCATTTGATTCCAAAGAGAAACGGCGCGAGACCCGCACAATGATCCAGATGCAAATGGCTAATCCAGATTGCGTCAAGGTTGCGCCAAGCGAGGTTCTCCTCAGCCATGCGGTGCGGCGCGTCGGCGCTGCGATCGAGAAGAATCGATCCGGCTTCCGTCTCGAGCCAGAAGCCCGCCGCGGCGCGCCGCGGATGAAAGACGGAAGTGCCGGAACCAAGAACGATGAGTTGCATGAAGGAAGGCTAAATTGAAAGTTGAGAATTGAAAAGTGCTGGTGACCTGTTGGTTCGCTCCGTAGGAACGAGATGTTTATAGTCCCGAAATGGAAAAATGATTAGAAGCCCCTTTAGGGGTGACATGCTCATTGCGCTCCTAAAGGAGCTTCGGGATTAAGTGCAACAGCGCAACTATAAATATTTCGCGCCTAACGGCGCTAACTGCGAGACTTCTTCCGGCGCGGGACTGTTTTATTGTTCGGCTTCTTGTTGTCACACTGGGTTATCGCATATCCTGACGCGCTCTTAATTCTGAAACCGTGAAATAATCAAATTCTCGCTACGACGCCAACGGAAGCACACCGAACATGAGTATAAAAGCAGACAAGTGGATACGCCGCATGGCCCAGGAGTGCGGCATGATCGAACCCTTCGAACCGGCCCAGGTTAAGGAAGTCGACGGCCGGCGAGTTGTTTCGTATGGCACTTCCAGTTACGGCTATGACGTGCGGTGTGCCGATGAGTTTAAGCTCTTCACTAATGTCTACAGCGCGATCGTGGATCCGAAGAAGTTTGATAATAAGAGTTTCGTCGACATTCAGGCTGACCACGTGGTGATTCCACCTAATAGTTTTGCCCTGGCGCGAACGGTGGAATACTTCCGCATACCCAGAAACGTGATGACCATCTGTCTGGGAAAGAGCACCTACGCGAGATGCGGAATTATCGTTAACGTGACCCCTTTCGAACCTGAATGGGAAGGATATGTGACTCTGGAATTTTCCAACACGACCCCGATGCCGGCGAAGATCTATGCTAACGAAGGAGTCGCTCAAGTAATATTTTTCGAAGCCGACGAAGTCTGTGAAGTTTCATACAAAGACCGCGGTGGAAAGTACCAGGGGCAGCAGGGAGTGACGCTGCCCCGGTTGTGAGTCCTCCCTAGAACCCGACCACGTTGACGCATCCCTTGGGCGGCTGGGCCAGCCGCTGGTTGCACTCGTCCACCAGGATCGGAACGACCGGGAAGATCTTGTGGGTCGGCAGCGCCTTCTCCAGCGTGGCGAGCCGCCCGTACCGGCGCAGGTCCACCCACCGGTGTCCGTACTCGTCGAACAGCGAGTAGCGCCGGTTGTAGAGGATCTCGTCCACCAGGTTCCCCGCGTACGCCGCCCCGAGCGGCGCCAGGCCGCCGGAGTTGACGCGGACGAAATCGAGATCCTGAATCGCTAGGGCGCGATTGCCGAGCGCCGCGTTCGCCTCGGCGCGCAGCA
>DASWQK010000535.1:0-5540 GCA_036403735.1 Pyrinomonadaceae bacterium | reverse complement strand
GGCTATTTCAACGGACAAACAATTCCGCGCGTCGTACCTAATTTTGTGGTGCAAGCCGGCGACCCCCGCGGCGATCAAAACGGTGGTCCCGGCTATCAGATTCGTTGTGAGATCAATGAAGCCCCTTTTGAACGTGCGGCGGTCGGCATGGCCTTGTCAGGAAAGGACACCGGCGGATCACAATGGTTCGTGACGCATTCGCCGCAACCGCATCTCGACGGCGGCTACACAGTCTTTGGCCACGTGGTTCGCGGCATGGATGTTATCGATAACATTGCACGCGGAGATGTAATTCGGCGGGTGATCGTGAATGAGAAATAAATTTAACCACAGAGGACACAGAGAAAAAGTTAGAAAGGGGTTTTGTGTCTCTTTCAGATTTCTCTGTGTCCTCTGTGGTAAATATCTGCTCTTCTCACTTTTCGCATTACTTCTGATCGCGCCCACACTCGCCAGTAATCAAAATCGCCAACCGACCCCACGGGAAAAACGGATCCGTTACGACATCAAGCTCGCGCTCAATTTCGATGAACGGACATACTCCGGATTCGAGCAAGTGCATTGGGTGAACCGCGGCGACCATGCAACCTCGACCATCTTTTTCCACCTGTACCCGAACATGCGCACGCCTGATTACATCGCGCCAAATCAAAAGAATGAGTTGGGGCAGGTCGCCTCGGACGAACCAAGATTGGAAGTTTCCGAGGTGCATGCAGTAAGCAACAACGCGCTGATTCCTTTTTCGTTCGATGATTTGCAGACGACGCTGCGCGTAAATCTGCGGGAAGCGGTCCAATCTAACGCAGCCGTGGATGTTCAGATCAAGTTCAAAGGCAGTGTGCCGGAGATCGATCCTGAAGAAACCGGCATCGTTACGCACGTGCTGCAACAAGTGAGCGCCGCAATTCGCAGCGAGCGTGAACTCAGGCGGGCGCGAGACACAAACTTCATGTGTCGTGGCGTGATGATGCTGGCGACTTCATTTCCAATTCTTGCGGCCCGTAGCGGCGATGATTGGTTGCGCAAGATCGAGCCGAGCATCGGAGATTCCCTGACAACTGACGCGGCCGACTTTGACGTGACCATTGAATCCGCACCGGGCGTCACGATCTTTACGCCCGTAGTGGCGGCAGAATTGACGCACAAAGAGAAAACTGATTCGCGACATTTTACGGCTGAGACCGTTCGCGATTTTGCGATCATCGCTGGTCGTAATCTCAAGTCGGAAGAACATCGCATCGGCGATGTCACCGTGCGATCGCTCTTTCGTGCTGATCACGAGGTCATCGCTCAGCGAGTCCTGAACATTGCCGGCGACGCTTTGCGAATCTACGGGGCGAAGTTTGGTCCGCTCCCGCTAAAAATAGTCACCATCACCGAGGTGCCGCTGGTCTCGACCCTGGGCAGTGCGGAGTTCGCCGGCCTGGGTGCGATTGCCAGCGCCTTTTACGTCGACTTCGACTCGCCGACGATGCGCAACATGCCCGATGTGATTCGCGATCAGCGCGCGTCGGTAGAAGACAGCCTGGAATGGACCGTAGCGCGCGTGGTGGCCCACCAATGGTGGGGGGCGACCGTGGGTAATGACGCCGGCCGCGAGCCCGTGCTCGACGAGTCGCTATCAAATTGGTCGGCTTTGCTTTACTACCGCGAAATGCACGGCGAGCCACAAACGACGACCGCGTTGGAAGAGCAACTGCGCGGGGTATACAAAGTCTATCGAACGTTCGGCGGCGATGATATGGAAGCCAGCCGTTCATCGCGCGAGTATCGGAATTCGTTTCAGTATGCGGCAATCGTTTCAACGAAAGGCGCGCTGATGTTCGAAGCCCTGCGCCAGCTGCTCGGCGACGAAAAGTTTTTCGCCGCGCTGCGCGATTATTATTCAGCGAACTCATTCGAGGTTGCCGACATGGATGATTTGCGTGGCGCTTTCATCGCCGGCGCCCCCGTCGAACAAAGACGCGCGGTCAGTCGTACTTTCGATCGATGGTTGTCGAGCAAGCGCGGCGATGAAGACATTGGCCCGCCTGATCCGAAGCTGGCTGAGGAGCTTGGATTGCCACCGCGAACCGAAGCCAAGGGCGATAAGACGATGCTGACGCCATTTGCGAAGCTGGGAAAATTCTTCTGGCAGCAAATGACGAAGATCAGATGATTAGAATTTAGATTTTATAGCTTAGCGAGTACTAGGTGTTTTTGCTAAGCACTAAGCTCTAAATACTAAGCTCAAAGCCTGAACACATGCGCGCTATTAATGATTTAGAACTGGCTTCACCAGCACGCCAAAGAGTGCTGCGGCCGACGTCCGTGCAAATCGAACGCGAACTGGAAGTCCTCTCTCAATTGATGGACAACCAGTTTCGAATTCCCATCCTCGATTGGCGCTTCGGATTCAATGCCATCATCGATCTCATTCCCGAGTTCGGGGACATTGCCACCACCATCGTCGCTCTCTACATTCTGGTTTCGGCGGTGCGTTATCGCGTTCCCAAGATCACTCTGCTGCGTATGGGAGTGAATATCGGCATCTACTTCGCCCTGGGTCTGCTTCCCTTTGCCGGCTATTTCTTCGACGCCTGGTGGAAGCCGAATGTTCGCAATCTCAATTTGCTGCGGCGACGCGCAACTGTTTCCGCAGAGGAAGCAAAACGCGGCCGCAAGAGCGATTGGCTGTTCGTCGGATTGATAGTGGCAACGATCGTGGCGCTGCTGTTTGGATCAATCATGCTGACAATTTTCGTCTGGTGGTATGTCGCGACGCATTTGCAGGTGATGTGAACAACCTTTCGTTTGAGATATCAACAACTTTTCGTTTAGAGTCGGGCTACCGCCCGACCAAGCGGGCAGTAGCTCGCTGCTAAACATCAAGATTAATTTTTGTGGAAACTGTAATCACAGTTGGCGATCTGAAAAAGACTTTCACGCCAAAAGCGCGCAAGGGGATCGAAGTCAAAGCGCTTGACGGCATTTCGTTCGAAGTCTCACGCGGAGAATTCTTTGGTTTGCTTGGTCCAAACGGCGCTGGCAAAACCACCACGATCGGAATTCTGACGACCCGCGTATTGCCGAGTTCAGGAGTTGCACAGATCGAAGGCATCGACGTCGCGCGCGATCCGGTCTCAGTCAAGCGACGCATCGGGGTAGTTCCTCAGGTCAACAACCTGGATCGCAGCCTGACCGCCAAAGAGATCTTGTTGTTTCATGCTGAGTACTTCGGGGTCCCGAAAAATGAACGTGAACAGCGCGCCCAACGCTTGCTCGAGCGGTTTGAGCTTTCCGATCGCGCTGACGAAAAGATCAACGGCTTCTCAGGCGGCATGGTCCAGCGTCTGAAGATCGGTCGGGCGCTGATGCACGATCCAGCGATTTTGTTTTTGGATGAACCGACGACTGGCCTCGATCCGCAATCGCGGCGGGCGATGTGGGACCTCTTGACGGAATTGAATCAAAAGGGCTTAACCATCTTATTGACTACGCATTACATGGAAGAGGCCGATCAGCTGTGCCGGCGCATTGCGATCATCGATCATGGCAAGCTGCTGGCGCTTGATTCGCCGGCCCAACTCAAACGCAGCGTGCCCGGCGGCTATTTGATTGAGCTACAAATACGTGGTGGCGCGAACGGGACGTTCAGCGAAGCTTTGCGCTCGTTAGCGGGCGTCGTGGAAATCAAAGCTGAGAACGATCAAGTTCGCATCTACGCCGATCGTATCGAAGGCTTGTTGGCGAATGCGATGCGTCTCGCCGGCGAGCAAAATATAATGGTCACTGACGCGCACGTTTCCGAGCCCAGCCTGGAAAACTTGTTCCTGCATCTGACGGGACGAAGCTTGCGAGAATAATATGACTGCCTTCATCGCTCTACTTCATCGTGACCTGCACGTGGTGCGACGCGAACTGCCGTCGTTTCTTTTGCGCGTCGTGCTCAACCCGCTGCTGTTCACCTTCATCTTTGGTTTTGTGATGCCGCGAATGGGAATCATTCAGCATGGCTATACCGACATGTTGCTGCCGGGAATTCTCGGCCTCAGCATGACGCTCTCGAGCATGCAGGCGGTCTCGCTCCCGCTCGTGATCGATTTTGGCTGGAGCAAAGAGATCGAAGATCGATTGTTGGCGCCGATCAGTATCGCCGGTGTCGGCCTGGAAAAAATTATCGTTGGCGTTATTCAGGCAATCATCGCCGGCATCGTCGTGATGCCGCTCGCGTGGCTGCTGATGCGCGTACATTTGCATCTGTCTTTGACTGATGTAATTAATTTCGTGCTGATTGCGCTGTTGAGCAGTTGGCTGTTTGCCGCTTTCGGAATGGTCGTCGGCACCGTCGTGGCACCTCAGCAAATCAGTCTGGTGTTCACAGTCCTGCTGGCGCCGATGATCTTTTTCGGTTGCGCATATTATCCCTGGGCCGCGCTGCATGTGATTCCGTGGTTTCAGTACGCCGTGCTCCTTAATCCGCTGGTTTATGCCAACGAAGGTTTTCGTTTGGCATTGACGCCGGCGATGCCGCACATGCCGCTGCCAATGGTTTACGGCGCCTTAATTGGCTTTTCGATACTTTTCACGTGGCTCGGCCTGCGCAAATTCGAAAGCCGGGCGCTCGACTAAACGGCCGCTTTCTTCACACTTTCTCACCAGTTTCGGCACCTTCTCACCAGTCAATTCCTTGCCTTGATCTGTCCCCTTTTGTTATAGTCGCGAGCAGTCATCATCCGAACAATTTGAAACGTACTGACGATCCTCGGCGGGGGATTCGCTTCTAAAAGAAAGGATTTGCTATGGGAAACGATCGTGATTCTGGCGACAATATTTCGACTCGCTTAACATATTTTTTGGTCGGCGCCGGCATTGGCGCAGTGCTGGCCCTGTTGTTCGCGCCGAAGTCGGGCGAGGAGTTGCGCAATGACATTGCTGACGCAACGCGCAAAGGCATCGATAAATCGAAAGAAGCTGCGCAACAATTAGGCACGAAAGCGACTGAATACTACGACACCGGCAAACAAAAGGCGGGCGAGTACTACGACGCGGCGCGCGAAACTGCGGAAGAGTATTACGAAGCGACGCGCGAGCGCGCTACCGATCTCTACGACACCGCAACGACCAAGGCCGGCGAAGTAGTTACGAAAACGCGCGACGCCGCGACGCGACAGGCTGGCTCGATTACAGCCGCCGTCGAAGCCGGCAAAAAGGCTTACGTCGAAGAGAAACGCAAGACGGAACTGTCCGGGCGGACCGAAGCTGCCCCAACTTATAAGCCTGAGAAGGCGATGTAAGCGAAGCGGTACTTGGTGCTTTGATCTTTGGGCTTCATGCCGTTCGATCAAGAGCCCGTTAATGGAAACGGCTAACGGGAAGTGAAAACCAAAGTACTAAGTACAAAGATCCAAGTACGTCTTTATTGAAATGAACCCGCACGAACCACTCTTCTGGCTCGTAATCATCACTGCGATTATTGCCGTGTCGTTTATTATGATCGCGGGCGCGATGATAGCGATGGCCGTGTTTGTGAATCGGGCGGTCAAGTCGGTCAACCGTCT
>DASWQK010000534.1:0-1945 GCA_036403735.1 Pyrinomonadaceae bacterium | reverse complement strand
CGCTGCAAAATCAATTGATTCAACTTTGTCGCCAGCTTCTGCTTGAGGTGGTTCAATATTCGCGGCCGGGTGCTCGACGAGGCTTTCCGTCGTCGTGATCACAGAAGCGGTTTCCATTCCGCGCTGCAGAGCAACAGGTTTGAATTTGCTCGCCGCGACACTAACGCGCAGAGCGGCATGATCAAGATCTGCTTCGTCAGCAAAGATCACATTGCGAAAGAGTTCATCTGAGAATAAATCCTGAAGATCGCCCGATCGAAATCGCTCGGCCGTTTCGCGATAGTCAACACCACGCACGAACGCGCGTCCGCCAATAACCGCCAGCTTCCGGTCTGTTTCGATCTCAAGGGGCATGGCAAAGCAATGCAGGCCCGCGTGACAACGGTAGTGAGTAATCGTGTTCGCGGCAATTGCACGCGCGTGCGCCTCGCCGCAATACGGATCACAAAGCTTCATGTGCTCAGGAGAAGATTGTAATGCTTCACAGATCGAATTGTTGTTCGCTACGGCCAGCGCCGGAGGTTGATGACCGTTCACCAGCAGGAAAGAAATCCCTGAGGCTTCCGCAATTTCGCGCTGAATCTCAGCCCAGCCGGCCGGGCTCCCTTCCGGCGATTGCTGAGGGACTACCGTATTAGTCCTGGTCCCACGCGCTTTCGAATTCGAACGCTTCATAGACTCGGGGGCAAACGGAACCAATCAACTCGAATGCGAGTATAGGTGCCGTCCCTACGTCGATCCAACCGTTGCGAGCGCGCAAACACGGCCGCAAAAGCCGAGCTTCCGAGCTCTCAGAAATTCATCTCACCTTGTGCGTAAACGACTAATAGGCTGAGGTTTTCACGTCTAAGCCGCCCCGGATGCGGCCTTAAACCCCGGTGCTGCGCCCGGGGCGACCCTTTCGATGTCCGGCTGTTCAGGGCTGATGCGAATGCAGGCCGCAAAGTGTTTTGGTTTTATCTCGACAAGTTGAGGCTCGACTTCCGCGCAGGCTGCTATCGCATAGGGACAGCGCGTGCGAAAGCGGCAGCCGCTGGGCGGGTTGATTGGGGAAGGCACGTCGCCTTGTAAGACGATCCGCCGGCGCGTGGATTCGACTTTTGGATCGGCCACAGGGACGGCAGAGATCAAGGCCTTCGTGTAAGGCATCAACGGATCCGCATAGACAGCGCGCGCGTCCGCCAGCTCGACAATCTTCCCGAGGTACATGACGGCCACTCGATCAGAAACATGTCGCACCGCGCGCAGATCGTGCGAGATGAATAAGTACGTAAGGTTCTTTTGCACTCGTAAACGATCAAGCAAGTTCATGATCTGCGCTTGAATCGAAACATCGAGGGCGGATATTGGTTCGTCACAAACGATGAACTCGGGATCGACAGCCAGGGCTCGCGCGATTCCGATTCGCTGACGTTGCCCTCCGGAAAATTCATGCGGATAACGCTTCATCAAACGCGGACTTAAGCCGACCATCTCCATCAATTCGTTAACTCGCTGTCGCTTGGCCGCTCCCGTCGCCAGACGAAACGTGTCGAGCGGCTCGCCGATTATCTGGCTGACGGTCATGCGGGGATTTAGCGATGCATAAGGGTCTTGAAAGATTACCTGCAGGCGCCGGCGATGTCCGCGCATTTCGCGCGCCCCGAGTTGCGCCAGGTCCTGATCGCGAAAAAGTATTTGCCCCGCGGTTGGTTCGACAAGTCGCAGGACGGCGCGACCCATAGTTGTTTTGCCGCAGCCTGACTCGCCCACCAGGCCCATCGTCTCGCCGGGTTGAATGTCGAGACTCACGCCATCAACCGCCTTCACGACTCGATTTGAGCGACCGAACCACCCCGCGCCGCCGGCCGAAAAGTGGACCTTTAAGTCCTTGATCGAAATCAATGCTTTGCTGTTAGTAGTCATTACCCATTCGCGGTTTCGGCGTAAACCTCGGCAGCGAAAT
>DASWQK010000533.1:0-3152 GCA_036403735.1 Pyrinomonadaceae bacterium | reverse complement strand
CCGACCGCCGAAAGCACCAGGTCGAAGACCGGAAGATCAGGGGGCACTTTCGGCAAGTCAAAGACTTGCCGCGCATCGGCATGGCTAAGCCATCCGCCCCGTAGCTTTTGATTCTGCGCGACAACTGTTATTGCCCGGTACTCAGATTGATGGCGTTCCAAATAAAAGGAAACGTGCCCCATGTTTGGCCGCGATGCTGTGGTCGAAAAGCAAAGAGCACCACTCGCCCTCGGCCTATCGTCACCTCTGCGAGGGCGATCTTGTCTTTGATCTTATCTTCGCCCTTCAACCAGCCGGATCGCAGCACGTCGTCCTTCGCATAACGAGCGATGACGTGAACTTTGTTATCGGTTGCTTCGAACGCCGAGCTGTTGATGAAGTAAGCATCGGCGTCTTTCGACATAGTCCGAGCGATCGGATTTGCAGTGTCCACGTTGAGCCGTAGAACCGATCCGGGACAATAGAAATCTGATGACCGCACACCGGCCAACACATTACGCAGAGGAAGTTTCATCTGCCGGACCACGGCGGCGCATGAACCGTCAAAGCAGATCAGCGTTCCGCCATCTTCAACGAACTTCGAGAGGTTCGCATAGCCCTTGTCGCTGATCCCACGCGCAGTCTCTGCGGGAGTTTCGCTGTCAGGATTGGCGCGAGTCTGCTCAGATGGCAAAACGATGACATCGTAAGTTGCGCGCGGATTTGTGTCGTTGACACTCGCTTCGTTGAACGATTTGTACGGGACATTGAAAGTATCGAACACATAGCGCGTCCAACCTTCGTCCATGTTTCCGGCGCGCGAGTTTTGATAGATGCCGACGCGGATACCTGCTTTGATCGGATTTGGAATTGGCGACTTGTCATTGGCCCATAGCTGTAACGCGAGATCGCGACGCACATCATTTTCAGATTTGATCAGCGTCAACTTTCTTTCGTTAGCAGCTTCGCGAACGGACATCACAGCCGGGGCGTCCACTCCCATAGACATGGGAAGCGTCCACCCGGCGACATCGTACGGTCGCTCAGCTTCACCAGTGGCCGTCGTGCGATCGGGATAGACTTGTGGCTCGAAGAGCGCGAGCACGTTCTGCCGATAGGGTTGATTCAGAAAGATAATGTAACTTCCGGCGGGAATCTCGCCGGCGCCCTGCGATGAAGACAAAGCGACGACGATCTGTTTGACCTTCGCGCCCCGCTCGTTAGTAACTGTCGTTAGATTTTGCGCGCCGGTGATGCCGTGCAATTCATGATCGAGCCGATAAACTTCCACGCCCTGCTCGACCAGCGTTCCGATCATCTTCGCGACGTTCTCGTCGCGTCCCTGACCGGCGGGAATCAAATAAGCAATCGGCTCCGCGCTTGATGATGATGCGAGGTTTGCTTTTCCTAATTCATAAAAGTTTCGCAGGTAATCGCTGCGATAGTTCGATGCCAGCGACAGCATTGAATGACACGCGATCAATTCCATCTGCATGATGTCGCGCGGATGCCAGGCGCCGCCGGGCCACGGATTGGGAAAATTCGTGGTCGCTTCCATCGCACTGGCCATGCCGCGCGTGTTTGATCGCGCCAGCTGTTCGCGCGTGACGTTGCTCGGCGTCATGATGCGGGCGCTCGAGGCTTCGGTAAGAATGCCGATCGAATTGTGAAAGTAAGGCGCGGTGCGGAAGCCGCCATGCCACCACGTATCGTAAAGCGCATTGGTGAGAATCCCTTTGAAGCCCGCGGCCGTAACGTCGGCCGCCATCTTGTGACCGATAAGGCCGACCTGTCGCAGCAACAAGGCCGCGATGTGCGGATTCGCCGGATCATAAAAAGGCGGGACGAAAAATCTCGAGCCATTCGATCCCTGTTGATGGATGTCGTAGACAATTTCGGGAAACCATTCTTTCCAAAACAACCGGGTGATGATGCGCGTCTCTTTCAGATCGAGCATGAACCAGTCGCGATTGTCGTCATGACCGGCGTAGTGGTGATAAAGCTCAGGCGGTTCGCGACCTTCATTCGGAGTGCCGAGGGTCTTGCGATACCAATTCGCCACGATGTCGACGCCATCAGGATTCGGTGAAGGGACCAGGATCAAAATCGTGTTGCGGAGGATCGATAGCGTGTCAGCGTCATTCGCGGTGGCCAGGTTGTATGCGAGTTGCGGGGCCATCTGCGAAGCCACAATTTCAGTCGAATGAATCGAACATGAGATGACCACCACTGTTTTCCCGTCGCGGATCAACTGATCGCGCTCGGCATCAGTCGCAACTTTACGCGGATCGGCGAGTCGCGCCTGGATGGCTTTGTACTTGTCGAGATTGCGTATATTCTCGGGCGCGCTGATGAACGCGGCAATCATCGTGCGACCGAGAGTCGATGTGCCGATGGTTTGCACCTGCACGCGATCGCTGGCTTTGTCGAGCCGCGCTAAGTAATCGGTGATCTGTTTCCAATCAGCGATGGTTCGATCGTCGCCGGGATTGAAACCAAAGACTGATCGCGGTGAAGGAATTGAGCTGGGAGTTGCTTGCGAGACCCTTCGTTGGGCACGCGCCGGGCTGGAAAAAATCAGCACCGTTGACAACACGAGAATCGCGAGCGCCCTAGGCGCGAAATACTTATAGTTAGACCGATACATTCGGGCTTCCTCCACCAGATTTCGAACCACGAAGAAAATGCACCCGCCCGTTACCCCGGGTGGTACTGACCTCGACTCGAAGATGTCTGATCAAAGCGCCGCGAAGTCTAGCACAGGACGTGGTCCACACATGATCGGCGTCCTGCTGTTCGGGTGGTCGTGGTTTGTGGCCAGCGCGCTGCTATTAATCTTTGCGCCGCCGGTGTTGCTGCTCGGGATTCTCTTCAAGCGGCAGAATTGGATTTACTGGTGGGCCAACTGGGGGGCGCGCACCTGGCTGCGCCTGACCGGCGTGAAAGTAAACGTCACCGGCCTTGAGCATCTCGAGCCAAATCAAGCTTACGTTTTCGTTGCCAACCATTTCTCGTACCTCGATGCAGCGCCGTTGTTTGCTTATACGGGTCACCGCATGGGGATGGTTGCCAAGAAGGAGTTGTTGAAGGCGCCGATTCTCGGAGTTGGCATGGGTTACGTCAACGTGATTGCGATCGATCGATCGAATCGTGACCGCGCGGTTCAATCGTTA
>DASWQK010000532.1:0-10917 GCA_036403735.1 Pyrinomonadaceae bacterium | reverse complement strand
CACGGAAAACATTGAGAGTTACGATGTGGTTATTCTCGGTGGTGGTCCAGCCGGCGCAGCGACGGCACTGTCACTGCGCTCGCATGCTCCCAATCTTTCCGTCGCGCTGATCGAACAAACTAACTATCACGCGATGCGCATCGGCGAAACACTGCCACCCGCGGTGCGGCCGCTGCTCGAAAGGATTGGAGTTTGGCAAGCGTTTCTCGCTGAAGATCATTTGCCGGCTTATGGCACGTGCGCGGCCTGGGGTTCCGATGCGTTGCACGAGAACGAGTTCTTCTTTCAACCTGCGCAGCGTGGATTCCATTTGAATCGACGACGCTTTGATGCAATGCTCGCGCGTGAAGCGGCGAATCGAGGCGTTGCTTTGTACCGCGACTCAAAGTTCCTGAATTCACAGCTCGACGAATCAAAACATTTTCGGTTAGCGATCAACTACCAGGGTGGAAAGAATAAACCAATTGACGCCGCTTTCGTGGTTGACGCCACTGGTCGCCAGGCAGTTTTTGCGTCGCAGCAAAGCGTCGCAAAGATTTTTGAAGATCGCTTGCTGGCGGTCTTCGTGTTCTTTGAATTCGATCCGGCTAATCCATTCACCGAAACCTACACCCTGGTCGAAGCGTGCGAAGATGGTTGGTGGTATTCCGCGCTTTTGCCGGACCGAAAGCTCGCGGTTGCGTTCATGAGCGACAGCGATATCATCAAGTCGCATCGCCTGATTTCATTCCAGGCGTGGCTCGATCTCCTCGAAACGACGAAACACACGAAAGGGCGAGTTAGAAATGCTCAACCTATCGGCGCGCCGGCAACGTATCCAGCATCGTCGCAGCGGCTCGCTCAAATTGCCGGAAGCGGATGGTTGGCCGTGGGCGACGCGGCCACGATTTTTGATCCGCTTTCGTCCGCGGGAATCATGAAGGGCTTGCGATCGGGCGTGTTGGCGTCTTATGCGATTGGCGATTTCTTCAGAGGGAATACGTCAGGTTTAGAAAAATACGAGGCTCTCTTGAAGAGAGAGTTTGAGAACTATCTCGCTACGCGAGCCGAATACTATCGAAGAGAAAAGCGCTGGGCCAACTCAGTGTTTTGGCAACGTCGCCATGAACGGATCCAGGTTGAGCCGGAAAAATTGCCTCAGTCGACGGTTCAATTCACTCACGAACTCGGAAACGACGTAGGAACGGCGGCCTGCTCCGGATAGAAAATCGGTTGCTGCGGATCGCGATGCCAATCGTATTCGGCCTGCTTCGCCGCTACTTCCGCGACCGCGCGGCCAGCCAGGCGATCCACCAAATGAAATGCCATGTCTGTGCCGGCAGAGACTCCCGCGGACGTCACGTATTTTCCGGCATCGACCCAACGCGAAACGTTGTCCCACAAAACGCGCGGACCGAATTGCGTCACCCACGCGAACGCCGCATGATTAGTCGCCGCCGGTTTCCCGTCGAGCAGGCCCGAGTACGCCAGCACGGCAGCGCCAGTGCATACTGAAGTTGTAAGTTTGCAGCGCTTGTCCATCGCTTTCGCCCACGCAATCAAATTCTTTACCTCTTTTGGTTGAGACGAATCCAACAATGGCCCGGTGTTCCCGCCAGGAATCATGAACAGATCGAACCGCTGCTGCAAAGCATCATCGCGAAACATGTCCGGCGCGACCCGCGGCCCATTCTCTGATTTCACTGGAGTTGGAATCGCGTTCTTTTGTCCGGCTGGTCGCACTTCGTTTGCAATGAGCTTCACTTCGAAAGGATACGGCGGCGGGCTTTGATAATCGGTGCCGATGAAACGTGAGATAGCAAAGGCTTCCGAGAAACCCCAGACGTCGATCGGTTCGAATCCTTCGTAGACAAGAATTCCAACGCGAATTGTCGGTGGAAAATCTGGATTGGTTACCATGATGTCTCCTGAGCGCAGCGCTGTCAGAAATTAAGTTTCAGCGCGAGTTGGATCATGCGCGGATTGTTACTCGCCTCGACAATTCGGCCAAAGTCGCCGGCGTCGCCGATGATGCGACCGGTGTTCGCGTTAAGCGATGCGGTTGGCACGGAGCTGAGGTTGCTGATCGGGTTCGCGAAGTTCACATGATTCAGCAGATTGAAAACCTCGGCGCGCAGTTCGAGATTCTTCGACTCCCCAAATTTGAACCGCTTTATTACGGCGAAGTCGACATTAGTTTGCGGCGGCCCGCGAAGTACGTTGCGGCCGACGTTGCCAAAGTCCGTTCCCGTCGCACCCGCGCGCGCAGCGCCATTCGAACTCGGAATTACCTGGCCCGTCAAAACCACGGGCCTCATGAACGCGAAAGGATTGAAATAATAGCCCGCCGGTAGGTTGCTTCGCGCGGTCGCGGCCGTGGCGTCGGGCGTCCAACCTGCCCGCACCAGTGCGTTGTTGCCACCGGTCAGGCCATAGAAGGATCCGGCGCCGCCGTCCAAAACATCGATTGGCAGGCCAGACATGGCGGTGATGATTCCGCCGAGTTGCCAGTTGGAAAAAAGCCAGCGTCCGATTCTTGAATTCGAAGCGAGCGGAGGCGATTTGATGTCCCACAAATAACTAAACACAAACCGATGCGTGCGATCGAAATCAGAGACGCCACGGTTGGCGCGATTATCCAGTTGGTTGCCGCCGATGAAGATTGTGTCGCGAACGTCGCCGGTGCTGGCGCTGCCACCCGAAGCGTTGTCAATCGATTTCGCGTACGTGTACGACGCGAGAAATTGCAATCCTCTCGAAAGGCGTCGCGTCAAACTGAACTGGGCCGAATTGTAGTTGGATTGCGCGGTCGACTGAATCTGAAGAAAGCCGCCGACTTCGACGCCTTGATAGGGCGCGCGCAACGCAACGTTGTTCGCGGCCGGAGTGTTAGTCGTGATCACCTGGCCGGTGACGGCGTTGATAATTGGATTTTGCGGGCTGGCAAGACGCGCTTGATTGATTGCGACGTCGCGAATCAAATCAACGCCGCGCGTCCCGACGTAGCTGACTTCAAACAGCAAGTTGCGTTTCAATTCGTATTGCGCGCCGGCGCTGTATTGCTGGATGTAAGCCGTGCGCATGTTGCGATCGAAAACCTGACCGGCGAGCGAGACTCCTTTGACGAACGCCGGAAATTGATCCGCTGAAGGCAAAGCAAAGAAAGGATCAGAGAAGGGAATCGCTAGGCCGTTCGGACTCCGCCGAACTGTGTACATCGGCGGCGCATTGATCGATGTCGCGACGTAGGCAGTCGATGGCCTTGAATAGTAAATTCCGTAGCCTCCGCGCAGGACGAGCCGCGCCGATTTGAACGGTGAGTAGGCAAACCCAACTCGCGGCGCAAAATTATTTGGATCGACGCTGCTCAGAATTCGCTTACCGACGTTCGGCACATCGGGCAAATCGTATTGCGCAATCGCGTTGCCGGCCTGCAGGAATCCGCCGATTGGCGGGCCGACGGGCAAGCCGCTGCTGTCGACTTCCATGCGCGGTTTGTAAAGCGATAGATCGAAAGTCGAAAAGCCTCCACGAATTTCGTACGGCGGAAGATCCAATTCGTACCGCAATCCAAAGTTCAGCGTCAGCCGTTCTGAGAACCGCCAGTCGTCCTGAAGGAACAAGTTGTAATCAGCCGTGCGCAGAAGTCGCGTGTTGATTCCGTCCGCATAAACGGAGGCGTTCACCGTGCCGGCGAGAAAATTATTGAAGCTCTGAAAATTGATCGTCCCGCGGCGATTGTTATTCGCTTGAAGGTCGTTCGCGTAATAGATCATGCCACCGCCGGCGCGAATGCTGTGCTTGCTTCGAGTAAATGAAAGGATGTCGACGAATGTCGTCGATGACTCTCGATTCAACGTGTCGATGTTCGTGCCGGCATTTCCGATCGTGAGCGCGTTTCCTCCGGTCGGGCCGACGCGAATCAAGCCGAGGCCAGGATACGAACTGGCGTTGGCGCGCTTGATGCCGACATCGGAATCCTTGAGCGGATTCTCGCCAATCGCGTTGGTGCGAATCAGGCTATAGCCGGCCCGTGCTTCGTTCACGGTTCGCGGGCCGAAGATGTGAATGTACTGGATCGAGAGCAGACGATTGTTCTGATTCTGATCGGCGCCGAATCCGGGCACGCTCGCGCCGCCGCTCGGGAGCGCGAGGAACTGCCGGCCATTCGAAAAGAAGAACTTTGCGGTGACGGTGTCGCGTTGGTTCAAGTGGTAATCGAAGTTCGCATTGAATTGATCTTCATTGGCGATCGAGATAGCCGAACCCGAATAATGGCCATCGGGCTGCGGCGTCGGAATTACCAGCGATCCGTCTGGCAACCGCGCATTCAGCAGCGCCAATGCGACCGAATTGATCGAGGTCGCGAACGATCCGTTCGGCAGTTGCGGTTTGAAAGTCGCGAGCAGCTTCGGTTGCGAACGATCGTCAGTCAGTCCGGACGCGATCAGGACACCCGAGCTTAAGCTGTTTTGTGATCCGCCATTGCGCTCGCGCGTGCCCTGATATGATCCGAAGAAAAATGCTCGGTTGTGCTTGATCGCTCCGCCCAGCATCCCGCCGAAAACATTGCGCTGTAAAACCGGACGAGCCACGCTCGCCGCCTTCAGAAACGAGTTGTTGGCGTTGAGGGAATCGTTATTGAAGTATTCGTAAGCGGTGCCGTGAAGAGAGTTGCTGCCACCACGGGTCACGACCTGAATGTTGCCGCCGCCGCCGCGCCCGAACGTCGCGTCATACTGCGAAGTCTGTACTTTGAATTCGTAGATTGTTTCCGGCGCAGGTACTGCGATGCTGGCGGCTGCGTTTGTCGCCAGGTTGTTCGCATCGACTCCGTTGATCTCAAAATCATTTTGCGTAACCCGTGCCCCGTTGACCGAGATGTTTTGCGAGCTTCGTCCCAGCGATGTGTGATCGGGGAGACCAGTAACCGTTCCCGGCGACAGCGCAAGCAGTTGCGTGAAGTTACGGGTAGCCAGCGGCAGTCCTGAAACGGCGCGCGCGTCGACAACGCGGCCCAGTTGCGCACCATCTCTGTGAAGTAGCGAATCGATTTCAATAGAGACTGTGTCGGGCCCGGCGAGGACCATCTCAGCATCCGCGATTGTCGTTTCCGTGATGATGACAAGCACCGGTGCAAACGAAGCAGGCGCGAAACCAGTGGCCGTAATCTTCACCAGGTATGTTCCTGGAGAGAGAAGGGGAACGCTGTAATTTCCTTGATCGTCGGAGGTGACTTTTCGTTGTTCCGCCGTGGCGTTGCTGGTGATGGTTACCTGGGCCCCGACTATTCGAGCGCCCGTTTCATCCTTGACGGTGCCGGCGATGCGTCCGGTAGTAGGACTCTGCGCGAAGGTCGACGAGACGCAGAGCGCACTTAGCAAACAAGCACGCAGCGACGCAAAAAGGGTCCTGGAAAATCCGGCGCCTGTCTGCAGTGATTTGAGCGAATCCAACGACATCCAGGATCACCTTTCAGGATATTGAAGTAGCTTCGCCGTTCGAGCGAGTCGGTTTTGGCAGTGCGCAATGCAAATTGCAAACCGCGCTAACCTCAGATGATAGTTCGGACGTTAAGCTTCGGGAGCATACTTTGGGGAGGCCTCGTCGTCAACAAGTAAGAAACCGCAATCGGCAATTCATACCGTCTTTAAGCTCAAAAAAAGCACGCCGAAAACAGCGCAGGGCGCAACGCGAGAGGTAGTCGAGTGGTAACGCGCGCAGAATTAACAGTTGCAAGACGGTGTCCCACCGCCCGACCATGGGCGACGTATTAGTCGCGGTCATCGATCCTGCGTGAGAGGTCCCGCGTCAAATCAGGTCGCGTTTCTTTCTTCGCCAGGAGGCGAAAAGCCTCCATCACAAACAACTGTCGGCGCAAGTAAGGCTGCCATCGCGACGGCGCGAATGCCTTGACATGGCTCGATTTGCGAAATATCTTCGCGAAGTTCAGGAAAATTAATAGCTGCCTCGCGAAAGAGGTTTCCTTCGGGTCACTGCGTGTCGCATTTCGAGGGCACGGTTCGCGAACAGTGTCTTCAAAAATAGTTAAAGCAAAAATACATTGGTAGATTTCATGGCCAAGGAAAAGAAGAAGAAGAAAAAGAAAACGGCGCTCGTGGTGTGCCGCGATCGAAAAGAATTTTGGACCACGCAAAAACAGTTCTGGCAGTGGGTGCGCGAAGGCGTGGTGGAAAAAACTGACGACCATCCACTTACAGGTACGTTTCGGCGTGATCATGAAGAGCTGATGGTGATGGTCAGCAACACTGTGCTTAACCTTGCGCATCCGAACCACATGCGCGAGGCGTTGTTGTCCCGCCGCCTCGGTTTGGGTGGAAAATAATTATGCCGGTGCGACCGTTCCTAAGAAATGCCATCGTCGCTCTGATCGCAATCGGATCCGCGCACTTCGCTACCGCACAGGAGCCGAAGCCTGCGGTAGCGGCGAGCGCCCAATCGAGTGAACGCTATCGCATTGGATCGGGCGATGTCCTGGAAGTGCGTGTCTATAATCGGCCGCAACTATCGCGCGACGCTGTCCGCGTCGAAGGCAACGGAATGATCCGAATGCCGCTCGTTGACGGCGAGATCCAGGCGGCATGCAAGACCGAAGGCGAATTAGCGAAAGAAATTTCGACGCGCTATGCGCGCTACTATCGCAATCTTCCGGTGGACGTCTTTATCAAGGAGTATCACGCGCGCGAAGTTGCGCTTATCGGTGCGGTCAACGACCAGGGACGCTATCAGATGCAGCGTCGTATTCGTCTGTTGGAATTGCTGACGTTTGCAAAAGGCCCATCCGAAAAAGCCGGGCAGACCATAAACATTGTGCGCGCGCCGCGGACTGATGTTTGTGAGCAGGACTCGTCGTCAAAGGGAGAGGGCCTGATCAGCTTGCGATTGAACGACACGCTGCGCGGCGATGAAGCGGCGAATCCGTACGTCGAAGCGGGAGACATAGTTACGATTCCCGAGGCCGAACAGGTGTACGTCGTCGGCAACGTTTACTCGCCGAAGTCTCTGCCGCTGAAAGAATCGCTGACCATCTCGCGCGCGATCGCAATGGCGGGTGGGCCGCTCAGGGATTCGAAAACTGATCGTGTGCACGTCGTGCGACACTCTTCGGTTGCCGGGAGCCAATCAGAAATCTATGTGAACCTGACGGCGATTGCGCGCAAGAAGGAAGACGATCTATTGCTGCAAGCGAACGACATTATTGAAGTCCCTGAATCAACCGGCAAGAGCCTCATTCGCAGCTTGATCGGCGCCGTGGCGCCATCGGTCGCGCAGATGCCCGTGCGGGTGATTCCGTAAGAGCGGCAAAGGGCAAAGAGCGAAGCGCTAAGTGCGGAAATTGTTTTGAACCTCGTTGAGAGGCCGTACTTGTGCGGCCATTGAAAGTGGAGGACAAGTTCCCCGTCTAACAGAATCCAAACCTGCGCTTAGCCCTTTGCCCTTACCTCTTAGCCGCTACGTCATGAACGAAGCCACCAAACTAGTTAAGCAAGATGAATCGCGGCCGGTTGAACGCCGATCCGACGAGTCGCCGCCATATCGTGGATACGACTACGGCGCGGATGCGGGTGACGGCGAAGTTCATCTGCTTGATTACTGGCGAGCGATCCGCAAGCGGCTCTGGCTCGTCATCGGGGTGGCGGTATTGATGACGACATTGGCGATCATCTATGTGGCGCGCAAGCCCGACATTTATGAATCGTCTTCGCGCGTCCAGGTCGATCTCGAAAATAATCCGATGTTCGCGGAAAAGACGGCGCCGATGATCGTCAATCCCATAAACGATCCGGCGTACTTCAATACTCAATTGCAGATACTCACCAGCCCGGGTCTTTTGCGACGCGTCGTGAAGACACTAGACCTCGAGCACAATCAGGCCTTTCTGCGGCCCACTGCGGCGCAGCCTCAATCAACCTGGAAGACAATCGTAAAGATGTTGGGGGCGAGCGGTGCTGAAAAGAAGGACACGGCACAGGCGCCCAACGTTTTGCCGTTGACTTCCGCGGTGGCACCCGCTGTCTTGAGCGACGATCTGGTCGAAGCGAAGCGGCTGGCGCCTTATGTTTCAGCGCTGGCGGCCGGACTTCGCATTGAACCGGTGCGGGAAAATCGCGCGGGCTACAACAAAGAGACCCGCCTGATCGATATCGATTACCAGCACGGCGATCCTGAAGTTGCCGCCAGAGTAGTCAACGCCGTCGCGCAAACTTTTGTGCGCTCGAATCTCGAAAAGAAAAACGAAACTAACACCACCACCAGCGAATTTCTTTCCAGGCGCGTCGAAGAACTGCAGGCACAGATTCGCGCTGCCGAAGAAAAACTCATGGCGTATGCGAAGAGCAACCAGATGCTTTCGCTGGACGCGAACCAGAACACGGTCGTCGACAGACTCGCCGGTCTTAACAAGCAATTGCTGGAGGCTGAAAACGACCGAAAGATGGCTGAGGCAGAATTCAACGCGGCCAAAGCTCCGGGCGCGGCCAGCGCGCTGGCCGAGGCCGGCGCCAAAGAGATCGAAGCGACAGACTCTGAGTTGGCAAAGCTGAGACAAAAACGCGCGCAACTATTGATCGAAGCGACTGAAGAAGCGCCGGAAGTCAAAGAGATTGATCAGCAGATCGATGTCCTGCAGAAGCACCTGGCTGACACGCGCGCGCGCGGCACCGCGAACCTGCTCAAGAATCTGGAAACAAAATTCCGGCAGGCGGCCGATCGCGAAGAGGCTTTGCGCAAGTCGTTCAATCAGCAAAAAGGCGAGACGGTCACGCAAAATGAAGCGGCCATCAACTATCGAATTCTTCAGCAGGAGATCGAGACGAATAAGGGCTTGCTCGATAACTTGTTGCAGCGATCCAAAGAGAACGATGTCGTGCTGGCGGGACGTCCCAATAACATTTCAGTCGTCGATTATGCGATTGTTCCGGACTTCCCGGTTGGGCCCGCGCGCCTGCGCACCGTGATGTTGGCGTTTCTCTTGGCGTTCGCGTTGGGCGCTGCGCTCGCACTGTTCCTCGAATATCTGGACGACACCGTCCATTCGACTGATGACGTCGAGAGGTTTCTGCGCTTGCCGGCGCTGGCCGTCATCCCTGCGATGAGCTCCGCTTCGGCGCCACGGCGTTTGCTCTCATCGGCGGCGTCGCTGCAAAAGCGCAATGGCGGCAATGGCAGCAATGGCCATAACCCGGAGCTGCTGCTGAACCTCAACGGCCGTTCGGCGCTGGCCGAGGCGTATCGTCAATTGCGGACTTCGGTCCTGCTGTCAACTGCCGGCCGCGCGCCGAAGACTTTGCTGGTGACCTCGAGTCTGCCCGGCGAAGGCAAGACCACAACCGCTGTTAATACGGCCATCAGCCTCGCCCAAACCGGTGCGAGCGTGGTCATCATCGATGGCGACATGCGCCGCCCGCGACTGCGATCGATTTTTGATTTGCCGGAACGCGACGGTTTGAGTTCGATCCTCTCCAGCGATGCGACACCTGAAGACATGTTGCGGTCAGTTGTTCGCGATGAAGCTTCAGGCTTGTTCATCATGTCTTCCGGTCCCGTCCCGCCAAATCCAGCTGAGCTGCTGGGCTCTGATCAAATGCGGAAGCTGCTCGCGACCTTGAGCGAAAAGTTTACGCACGTTGTCATCGACTCTCCGCCGGTGAACTCTTTCACGGATGGAGTTTTGATCGGGTCGATGGTTGATGGCGTTCTCCTGGTTGTTCACGGCGGCAAGAGCTCGCGAGACGTCGTGCGCCGCTCGCGGCAACTGCTGCTCGACGTGGGCGCCAAGCTCGTCGGCGTCGTTTTGAACAATGTCAGCGTACGCTCACACGAGTACTATTATTACTACCAGCGTTACTATCATCAGAGTTACTACAGCAGTGCCCAACCCGAACCAGAAAAGAGCGCTTCCGCGTCCGGAACCTAGATTAACGTGAGTACTTTTGTGAAGCCTGGATCGGATGAGTTGGAGAGTTCTCTTTCGCCCCCGACCTTCCTCATTGACCCTCCGAGTGGTTGGCCCACTCTTGGCTTAAAAGAGCTTTGGGAATATCGCGAGCTGCTCTATTTCTTCACCTGGCGCGATATTAAGGTACGTTACAAACAGACCGCACTCGGGGCGGCCTGGGCCATCATCCAACCGTTCTTCATGATGTTGGTATTCAGTTTGTTTTTCGGCCGGCTGGCCCATGTTTCATCGGACGGCATTCCCTATCCAGTGTTTGTTTACGCGGGGCTGTTGCCGTGGCAATTGTTCTCGCAGTCATTAGTTGAATCAAGCAATAGCCTGGTAACAAACGAACGCCTCATTAACAAGGTCTATTTTCCCCGTGTTTGCCTTCCTATATCAGCAGTCATCGCCGCGTTGGTCGACTTCACGATCGCCTTTACGATTCTGATCTTGATGATGGCGTTCTATGGTGTTCGACCGACTGCCGCGATTGTCGCCCTGCCCGCGTTCATATTGTTGGCCGCCTGCACTGCATTGGCGGTGGGACTTTGGTTGTCGGCATTCAACGCCAGGTATCGCGATGTGCGCTACACCATCAACTTCCTTATTCAGTTTTGGTTGTTCGCTACTCCGGTGGCTTATTCAAGTTCACTGGTGCCGCTTCGCTGGCGGGCGCTATACGGGTTGAATCCGATGGCTGGAGTGGTCGAAGGTTTTCGCTGGTCGTTACTAGGCGGAAGCGAAGCGCCGGGACCGATGTTGGCGGTGTCAGTGTCGATGGTTGTGCTGCTGTTCATCGGCGGACTGTATTATTTCAGGCGCATGGAAGCGGAGTTCGCTGACGTCATTTAATCGACGAGGCGCGATCGCTTGAGTTCTAAAACTAATTAGTCGTGAATAACTTCGCAATTCAGGTCGAGCACCTGGGCAAACGATATCGCGTCGGTGGGCAGGAACGATACAAGTCCTTGCGCGAT
>DASWQK010000531.1:0-5848 GCA_036403735.1 Pyrinomonadaceae bacterium | reverse complement strand
GGGCTCGATCATCACGTCTATTGCCTGAATAAGAAAGATGGCACGCTGATTTGGGACTATGAAACCGGCTTTGAAGTCGATGGCTCAGTCGTTGTCGCTGACGACAAACTTTATTTTGGCGGCGAGGATCACAGCCTGTATTGCTTGACGCTGGCGGATGGGAAGCTCGTCTACAAGATTCCCGACGTCGGGTCCATTGAGGGCAGTATTACTTACAAAGGCGGTCGCATCTATCTGAGCACGGAACAATTTTATCTCTATTGCTTCAACGCGGCGGACGGCAAGGTCATCTGGAAGTCTTTGATTGGCGCCGATTCAGATTCAACCCCGGCGGTCGCCGGCGGCCTGGTTTACACCGCGGCGGAAGACGGCGTCGTGCGCGCCTACAATCAGGAAGACGGCAAATTAGCCTGGCAATACACAACCGAGGGTGGGCATTACGGGCGCGGCAGTGAGAGCATCGGCATCTGGGCCAGCCCAATTGTTTCCGACGGCAAGATTTACATCGGCGCCAGCGATGGTTACCTGCATTGCCTGAGCGCGGACAAAGGCGAACTGATTTGGCGATTCAAAGCGCGCGGACCGATCTGGGGCACGGCGCCGGTCATCGATGGCCGCGTCGTCTTTGGCGACAAAGCGGGTTGGATTCACATGTTGTCCGCTGAAGATGGCAAAGAGATTTCGGAAATAAAGATCGGCGACAACATCAATTCGACCCCGGCAGTGCTTGATGGACGAATTTATATTGGAGCTTTCAATGGCCACATGTATTGTCTCGAGCCCGATCCGAGCATTCCTGAGCCATCCCCAACCGTTGCGCCGGTCATCAGAAAACGAAGACGTTAAGAGCCTATGATCTTATTAGTTGACAATACCATCGAAGGCGTCGGCTCCAGCCCGCGCGAAATTCGCGCGGCGCTCGAACGGATCGAACCTGATTTGCGGGTAGTTACTGAGCACTTCACAAACATCACGCCTGAGTTCGTGAAAGTGCTTTCGCCTTCACACATCATCCTCAGCGGACAGAGCCATCCGTGGGACAAATATTCCGCGGAAGAACTTGCTGGAATCTTTTACGTTATTCGCAGCGCGCCGAAACCGATTCTCGGCGTGTGCGGAGGTCAGCAGCAAATTGCGCTCGCGTTCGGCGCCCGGGTCGATTTAATTGAACGCGTCGCGCCGGGCCAGGGATACGATGGCGCCTTTCGCGAGCGCGGCTTTTGTTCAGTTCAATTGGAGCCGCCTGAGGGAAATGGGATCTTTGCCGGACTTCCCGAGCAGGTTACTGTGTGGGAATCACACAGTGATGAAGTGAAAGAATTGCCGCAGGATTTTATTCGCACCGCGCGCAACGACGTTTCAGAGATTCAGGCGATCCAGCATGCGTCGCTGCCGCTTTTTGGCGTGCAATTTCATCCCGAGTTATTTGATGAAGATCATCCGCACGGCCGGCAAATCCTGGAAAACTTTCTGAAGCTTTAAGCCTTTCAGCGTTTAGAAGCGGGCTACCGCCCGCTCCGTCGGGCAGTAGCCCGGCTCTAAACGGGTAGGTCGGACTCAAACTACGCTCTCACCGGATGATCTTTCGCGTAAGAGTACGCGCACCATGCTGAGATAACGTGAATGATCAAACCGAACAAGCCCACCGATCCAATCCAGGAGATGCCAAAGACAAGCATCCAGATGATTCCAAATAGAATTCGCCCGTTGTAAATCTGGCCCAGCCCGGGAATTAATAGACTAAGCGTTCCGGCAATTAATGGATTCCGCATTGGTTTTTCACCTCAGCGGAACTATACGACGAGCGGCGGGTGCAGGTTCACGGTTGTGTAATCGAGGCTTGCCGGGCGGTTTCGTAAGCGGCTATTTCATTTTCATAGTGAAGTGTGAGGCCAATGTCGTCGAGCCCTTTGAGCAGACAATCTCGTTGGAAATCGCCAATGTCGAACCTGGCTGAGAACCCGGCGGCGTCTCTTACCTGCCTGGCTTCAAGATCGACAGTAATCTCAAATCCCTCGCGAGCTCTGGCTCGGTTAATCAAGCGGTCGATTTCGGCATCGCTCAGAACAACCGGCAACAAGCCATTCTTCATGCAGTTGTTCCGGAAGATGTCCGCAAACGACGGTGCGATGATGGCGCGGAATCCAAAATCAGCGAGCGCCCACGGCGCGTGTTCGCGGGAAGAGCCGCAACCAAAGTTTTTTCCGGCGATCAGAATTGACGCGCCGCGATAGCGCGGTTCGTTCAGAGGGAAAGACGGATCGAATTGGCCGTCAGCCGAATACCGCCAATCGTAAAAAAGAAATTCACCAAAGCCGGTGCGCTCAACGCGCTTAAGAAACTGCTTGGGAATAATCTGATCGGTATCGACGTTCGGTCGATCAAGAACGGCCACCAGGCCGGTATGAATTCTAAAGGGATTCATTGCGAATAAACTTATGCGTTACCGGCAGAATCGATTAGGTGGCGGGCATGGTCAATTGCTGATTCCAATTCTTGCTTACTAGATCCCGCCGAATTCAGCACTCGCGACACCTGTCTCAGGACGGTCTCTGCTGTTCGTTTGTTTGCCTTCGGCGCTCTCGTCTCCTTGGTTTTTCCGAGGATCACAATTTTCATGTCAGCATATTTGCCACGGACACCTTTACTGAAGTCAATGGATTTCACCGTTTTTCGCTTAGCCTTCTTCATATTGCTTTCATTTATATTCCCACTCTCGCACATCAACAAAGTGTCCGGCGACGGCGGCTGCGGCGGCCATCGCGGGGCTGACCAGATGCGTGCGACCACCGCGTCCCTGTCTGCCTTCAAAATTCCGATTGCTGGTCGAAGCGCAGCGTTCGCCCGGTTCCAGGATGTCGGGATTCATGCCGAGACACATCGAGCAGCCGGACTCGCGCCATTCAAAGCCGGCGTCAAGAAAGATTCGATCGAGTCCTTCGTCTTCGGCTACGCGCTTAACATTCTGCGACCCGGGCACGACCATGGCGCGAACTGAATTGCTAACGGTGTGACCGCGAATGACCTGGGCCGCTGCGCGCAAATCCTCGATGCGCGCATTCGTGCAGGATCCGATGAAGACGCGATCGATGGTAATGTCCGAAATTTTCGTGCGCGGCTTGAGCGCCATGTATTCGAGCGCGCGTTCGATCGCCCGCTGCTCACTCTCGGTCGTTGCTTCACTCGGGTCGGGCACGTCGCCCTTGATCGAGGTCACCATTCCCGGACTTGTGCCCCAGGTGACGCACGGCGCAATCTCGCTCGCGTCGATCTCCACCACGCGATCGAAGGTCGCCTCATCGTCGGAACGTAATGAATGCCAATAGGCTACGGCGTCGTCCCAACGTGATTCTGCTGGCGAGCAGCGCCGGCCTTTGAGATAAGCGAAGGTCACGTCGTCCGGTGCGATCATTCCCGCGCGCGCGCCGCCTTCGATACTCATGTTGCAGAGCGTCATGCGGCCCTCCATCGATAGACCGCGGACTGCTTCGCCCGCGTATTCGATCACGTGACCACTCGCGCCGTCGGTGCCAATGTCTCCAATGATTCCCAGGGCGAGGTCCTTTGCCGTAACGCCTTCGGCTAACGAACCCCTGACCCGTACGAGCATCGTGCGCGGTTTTGTCTGCGGCAGACACTGCGTGGCCAGAACATGTTCGACTTCGCTGGTGCCGATGCCGAAACTCAGCGCGCCAAAAGCGCCATGCGTGCTCGTATGACTGTCGCCGCAGACTATGGTCATGCCGGGTTGAGTCAATCCCAGTTCGGGGCCGATTACGTGGACGATGCCTTGATCGTTTGAATCGATGTCAAATAGTTCGATTCCAAATTCAGCGCAGTTGGCGCGCAACGTTTCGATCTGTTTCGCGGCGATTGGATCTGCAATCGGCAAACGGCGATTGGTGGTCGGCACATTGTGATCGATTGTGGCCACCGTCAATTCGGGCCGGCGCACGGTTCGATTGGCAGTGCGCAAGCCATCGAATGCCTGCGGCGAAGTTACTTCGTGGACGAGATGTAAATCGATGTAGAGCAGCGCAGGCTCGCCTTCCGCCGCCCGCACGACATGAGCGTCCCAGACTTTTTCGAAGAGTGTTCTTGCCATATTGATTTCGTTTAGATGCGGGACTTGTCCCGCTCCAACTTGAAGGCCGGACAAGTCCGGCCTCTAAACGAATCCAAGCATTGGATCAGTCATGACTAAACTGCATGATAAGCATGCCGGCGGTCAGCGACTTCGGCGATTGCTTCGCTGACAAGTTGCCCCATTTCAGAGGTGCTCACATAGCGGTCTGCTTCGCCGGCGATGTCGCGAGTTCGATAACCGGCCTCGAGCACGTTTTCGATGGCCGCTGCAATGTCTGAAGCTTCATCTTCCAGGTGCATCGTGTGACGAAGCAACATCGCTGCGGACGCGATGGCTCCCAGAGGGTTCGCGATCCCCAGGCCCGCTATGTCAGGGGCCGAACCATGCACGGGCTCGTAGAGATCAATCGCACCACCGACAGTTCCGGACGCGAGCATCCCGAGAGAACCGGCGATTACCGCCGCTTCGTCTGAGAGAATGTCGCCAAACAAATTTTCAGTGAGTATCACATCAAAACGTTTTGGGTTGGTGATGATGTGCATCGCCGCCGCATCGACGTAAAGATGGTCCAGCTCAATTAGCGGATATTCAGAGGCAATTCGCGATACCGTTTGCCGCCAAAGCTGGGACGTCTCGAGCACGTTCGCCTTGTCCACTGAAGTCACTTTGCGTCGCCGTCTCATGGCCGCTTCAAATGCGACGTGCGCCACCCGTTCGATCTCGCTCACCGAATAACGCATCGTGTTGAAGGCCGCGGAGCTTCCATTGCTGGAGGTGATGCCGCGCGGCTCACCGAAGTACAGCCCGCCGAGCAACTCGCGCACAAACAGAATGTCGGCGCCATCAACGATCTCACTTCGCAGCGGTGAAATGCCGGCCAGTGCCGTGTAGGAACTCACCGGTCGCAGATTGGCAAAGCCACCAAGCTCGCGGCGCAATTGCAGCAAGCCAGCCTCAGGTTTGTGGGGTGCGGAAAGGTGATCAAACTCAGGCGAGCCAATAGCCCCGAGCAAGACAGCATCAGCATGCCGGCAAGCTTCAAGCGTGGCTGCCGGTAGCGGCGATCCCGTTTCCCTGATGGCCACGCCGCCAACGGAATGTTCTTTGAAATGAAAACGATGACCGTAAATGTTCGCGACTTCGCGCAAGACACGCACGGCCTGGGCGGTGACTTCCGGTCCGACACCGTCGCCCGGCAGGACGACTAAATTCAATTGCATGTTGCCCCTTGAATAATCCAAATGGTCCGGCTGCCAATGCTAAGCCGCCGCGACCTGTGCCAACTGCTCGCGATTCGCCACCGCGGTTGGCATGTCGATCTCAGCCGAGATGAAAGAGATCAAATCCTGATCGTAGATGCGCTTTTTGCGATCGGCGAGTTCGCTAAAGCGTCGATACGCCGCGTCGAGTTCCGGGCGCGACAAAGTGTATCCCATCTCTTCATATCGCAAAGCGAGTGCGTGACGGCCCGAATGTTTTCCCAGCACCAGTTCGTTCGCAGTTACTCCGACTGACTCAGGTGTCATGATTTCATAACACAGCGGGTTGCTGATGACCCCGTGCTGATGAATACCAGCTTCGTGCGCGAATGCGTTGCGTCCCACGATTGCTTTGTTGGGCTGCACGCCAAAGCTGATGATTTGCGACAGCAATTGGCTGGTTGGATAAAGCTCGCGCGCGTCGATCCGCGTTTCAAATGGCAGACGATCATTGCGCACGCGCATGGCCATCACAATCTCTTCGAGCGAAGCGTTGCCGGCA
>DASWQK010000530.1:0-5779 GCA_036403735.1 Pyrinomonadaceae bacterium | reverse complement strand
GCAAACGTTGCGCATAAGCGTCCTCCCTTACGGTCGGGCTACTGCCCCGCTCGCTGTTCTGGTAACAGGCAACTTGTATCCTGCCAAACTTCATCTGCTAAAATTGTGTGGGTAAGTAACCTCAAGATTATTAATATGGTTTCAGGAGAGTTGTTATGAATCTCGATACATTTTTTAAGAAACATCGCGGCGGGTTGAAGGCGGGTGCGTTGGGCTTATTCTTGCTGATCTCAATGACGGCCTGTAGGGCGAAAGCCTCGAATCCCGCCTTGAACTTTGCTCCCGTTCCTGACGCCGCGCCACAGAATTCCTTTGCAGATATTGTCAGCAAAGCCGCGCCGGCAGTAATTACGATTCGCGCAGACAAGCGCGTGCGGACGCCGCAGCAGTTTCCGTTTTCGGAAGATCCATTCTTTCGCGGACTATTCGGCAATCGCGGGCCACAGGAACCGCAGGAACAACTACAGCAGGCGCTTGGCTCAGGCGTAATTGTTAGCGCCGATGGATACATTCTGACGAACCATCACGTGATTGACGGTGCGGAAGACATCAAGATCGAAATGAACGACGGACGCACGCTGGAGGCGAAGCTGATCGGATCTGATCCGCCGAGCGATCTGGCGTTGCTGAAAGTAAATGCTACCGGGCTGACCTACATGACGCCCGGCGATTCGGACAAGGTGCGAGTCGGCGATGTCGCGCTGGCGATTGGTAATCCGCTGGGAATTGGACAGACGGTGACGATGGGTATTATCAGCGCGAAAGGGCGCTCGACCGGGGGGACTGGATCGGGCAGCTTCGAAGATTTCCTGCAGACTGACGCACCGATCAATCACGGCAATTCGGGGGGCGCTCTGGTGAATACGATCGGAGAACTTATCGGAATCAATTCGCAAATTCTGCCGGGTGAAACTGGAGGGAACATCGGTATTGGTTTCGCGATTCCTTCGAACATGGCCCGCACGGTAATGGATCAGCTCGTCAAGAACGGCAAGGTCCGTCGCGGCCAACTCGGCATCACTGTCTCGCGCGTAACTTCCGATCTCGCGGCCAGCCTCGGTATGGCTGAGGCAAAGGGTGTGATCGTGAATTCTGTACGCTCTGGTAGCGCAGCTGAACGGGCCGGCATTCGGCAGGGCGATGTGATCACGGCGATCAACGACGCCGCCGTTAGCGACTCGAACGCATTTCGCAATCGAGTCGCGAGTAATGCGCCGGGAGCGGCGGTGACGCTCACCGTTCTGCGCGACAATCGGGAGCAAAAGATTAGCGCGACGCTGGGCGAAGCTACTGCAGAAACCGCGCGCTCTGAAAACCAAAATGAAGGTGGCCCTGACTCGCGCACCGGAGGAGGGAAGCTGGGCATCAGTGTCGAGCCACTGACTCCGGAAATCGCGCAGCAATTGCAATTGAAGGCGGGAACTACGGGGGTTGTGGTTGATTCAGTTGATCCTACGGGCCCGGCAGTTGAAGCCCGCATTCAGCGCGGCGACGTGATTCAGGAAGTGAATCGGCAGCCGGTGCGTTCAGCCGACGACTTGCGCGCCGCAGTCGAAAAGAGTGGAACGAAGCCGGTGCTGCTGCTTCTCAATCGACGAGGGGAAACGATCTTCCTGGCGGTGAGGCCGCGACAGTAAGTACCTAACCACAGAGGACACAGAGAGAAGCAAAGGGCTAAGAGCAAAGGGCGAAGAGCAAAGGAATCCTAAATCCTTCGTCAATGGCGCTAGCCAAACTAGCTCCCCGCTTTGCCCCTTGCGTTTTGCCATTGGCTTTTTCTCTGTGTCCTTTGTGGTAAGTCCCCACCCTCGCAAAAAATAACCACTCGTGCTAATCTCTGTTGCACTGATAGGACAGAGTTGCACGCATGCGCTTCGTCGATAATCCACCGAATCCGTGGCTCACTGAATCGATCGAATGGATCGGTGAACCTCCGCGCGCGAAAATCGAAGTCTTCGAAGAGACAGAAACGCGCACCATCATTAGCCGCAACGATAGTCCGGACGTCGCTTTCGACTATTCCATCAATTGCTATCGCGGTTGCATTCACGGCTGCACGTATTGCTTCAGCCGCCCGACTCACGAGTATCTCGATTTTGGCGCGGGGACGGACTTTGAGCGAAAGATCGTCGTGAAGGTGCGCGCCGCCGAACTGCTGCGGAAAGAGTTGATGAAAGCTTCCTGGAAGGGCGACGAGATTGTTTTCTCGTTCACTTCTGATCCTTACGTTCCTTTGGAAGCGAACTACAAATTGACGCGCGGCTGCCTGGAAGTCTGCGCGGATTTTCGTAACCCGGTCGGCATCGTTACCAAGTCCGCACTGATTCGTCGCGACATCGACGTGCTGCAGAAACTATCGCACGAGGCCAGCGTCGGAGTGTATTTCTCGATCCCGTTTGCTGACGGCGAAGTTGCTCGGGCGGTCGAGCCGTTTGCTCCGTCACCCAGAGCGCGGTTCGCCGCGATGAAAGAATTGGCGGACGCGGGCATTCAGGTTGGCATCGGCATCGCGCCCACGATTCCCGGATTATCGACGGACATCCCCGGGCTGCTGGAACGCGCGAAAGAATGCGGAGCGACGAAGGCCTTTCTCAACATGTTGCGTCTTCCCGGCAGCGTCGCTCCTTACTTTGAACAACGCCTCCGCGAGAAACTTCCCACCAAAGCTGATCGGGTGCTCAATCGTATCCGTGATGCGCGTGGTGGCAAGCTTAACTCGAGCGCCTTCCACGATCGCATGCGCGGCCAGGGCCAATTCTGGGACGCGCAGGCGAAACTCTTCAGCGTTTACGCAAAGCGCTTCGGTTTCAACGAGCATCGCGTCGGCAGCGACCATCATTCGCGCGCGAATACCTTTCGCCGTCCGACACCCCAGGGCTCGCTTTTCGGCTAAACCACTGTCATCAATCTAACGCAATCGTTACCTTATTCTTCTAGTTTCGTATTCAGTACTCGAATCTCCTGAGGTAGGTATACTCTGGGAACTTGAAGGCCGAATGATTGTTATCTGACCTGAAAGGTTGACTACAGGGCGCATCCGGCGTAAAAGGAAGGCTCCCTCGTATGTTTATTCCCATCCGTGAATTGTGGTGGTTGGCTGCCGGCGGCAGTGCCAGTTACACTGCGCACTACATGAAAGCCAGGATTGGTTCCGCCATCGCTGAGCGTCGCCGCAGACAAATCCCCGATCCAACTGGCGAACTCCTTCGCCTGCAAATGCTCTATGGCTATAACGCGCACTCGCTGGTGAGTATTGCGCCCGGCGCTTCGCTCTGGTCGTCGCCCGAAATCGACGGCGCGATCATCTACGGTGAGTTCGGACGCGTGTGGCTGGCGGCGGGCGACCCGCTCACGCCACCCGAAGACATGTCTGAACTGGCACGACAATTCGCAGCCTTTGCGAAAAGGAAGAATCGCGTGGTCGCGTTCGTGCCTACCAGCGCGCGCTTCGCGCGCAGCATTTCACCCAGGGACTTTAGTGTAGTGAAAGTCGGCGCTGCTCCTTATTTCGATTTGCAAACCTGGAACCCGCGGGGCGATTGCGCGAAGAAGTTGCGGGCGGGTGTGAATCAGGCGCGCCGTTCGGGTGTTGAAATCGAAACGTCTATTGATCTCAATGAGGTATTCAGGCAGGAGACTGCCGATCTTTGCATCAGCTGGCTTGAATCGCGGCGGGCGGCGACAACATTTGGCTGGCTGGTCGCGCTCGATCCTTTCATACATTCGGAATACAAAAAGTATTTTGCGGCGCGCGTCAATGGAAAGCTCATAGGCATCCTGGCCGCGAGTCCGATTCCGGCCCGTAAGGGCTGGTATCTCGAAGATGTGATTAGCGAGCCTGACGCACCGCAGGGTACGGCTACGTTATTGGTCGTCGAAGCCCTAAAGCGGTTGAAAGAAGAAGGAGCCGCGATCGCGACGTTGGGAACATCGCCTTTGGCCACGGATGGACCAAACGACATTCCGACGGAGCACCGCGTGGTGGCGCGCGCGCTCGACATGGCATCACGACGTCTGGGCGCCTGGTACAATTTCGAAGGGCTGCGTCGTTTCAAAGGAAAATTTGTGCCCAGCTGGTGGGAAAGCGAATACGTGCTGGGCCAGCGTGGCGTGGCCGTGCCGCCACGTATCGGACACGCGATCGTACGCGCGCTGGTTCCCGGCGGTTTGACTCAGTTATTGACGCGTCAGGCCATGCGCGTCATGCGCGGTGATAGCGCGACCGTAAAGCAAGGGCTGGTCAAGAAAGTTGGTAGTGCATCATCATATCTGGCCGAAAATGTAACTAAATCCCTTACCTCATCGTCTAAAGTTCCGAGCAGGAACTAGCCCCAGCCAAACAACAAAGACGGTTTTGGCTTTTAAGAGCCGCGATCTTAGCCACCATTGGAATCTTCTGAATCAATAACGTGAGCGTCACCGGCAGACTCAAGCAGCGTTATATCGCTACGCGCGTAGCTCATAACCACGCCCACGCCGAATCGACTTTCGTCAATGTTGACGGTGCTAACCTGCACTTTGTGATCAAAGGCGCAGGCCGGCCGGTCGTGCTGATTCACGGCAATCCCGGATCTTGCCAGGACTGGTCGCGACTGTACGTCCCCATCTCGTCACAGTACCAGGCGCTCGCTTTTGATCGACCAGGTCACGGTCACAGCCAGCGGCCGAATCACCGCGACATCACGGTCGAGGTGCAGGCGGAGATGCTGCACGCGGCTTTGACGGAACTCAAGATCGATCAGCCGATAGTCGTGGGACATTCCTGGGGAGGAGCACTCGCGCTGACTTATGCGCTGAATTTTGCCGACAATGTTTCGGGCGCCGTGTTGTTAGCGCCGGCGGCTTATGAAAGTGAGGACGGCGTTTCGTTTCTGAGCAAGCTGCCCGCATGGCCGGTGATCGGTGACATCGTCAATTTCTTGTTTACCCCTTTGATAGGGGCGTGGGTGGTGCGAACCGATCTTGCTAAAGCGTTCGCTCCTGATCGCGTGCCGAAGAAATATCTTCGTCATGTATTGTCTGAATGGACGCGGCCGAAAAAAGTGAAATGGTATTCTGTCGACGATGCGTTGCTGAACGAGTCGTTGCCAAAGTTCGCTGATCGTTACGCCGGCATTCGCGTTCCCGTAGCGATTATCACTGGTGATTCAGACCAGATCGTGCCCGCGGACGAGAATGCGCATCGCCTGTATAAGTCTCTGCCGCATTCGCACCTGGATGTTCTGCCGCTGACCGGCCATCAGATTCCATTCACGCGTCCAGAGGCCGTCGTAGCGGCGATCGATTACGTTGCTGCGCTCAGTCCCCAGCGTTAATTCTTACGCGGTAGTCTTGTGGTGCTCTTGCTGCTGTGAAACTGATCGTACGAATCCTGTTCTGTGGAGTGTGGCTCTGCGCTGGTTTTCAATCGCAGAGCGCGCGAAGTGTTTCTACGGGCGTAAATGTCGGCATTGAGCATCGCACCCAGACTCTGGCGGTAAATCCACAGCAGTCAACGTCAAGTATCGAAGCGCAGCCACTGCGTTACGCGTCAAAATTCGTGACAGTCGATGGCACGCGTCTGCACTACATTGTTCAAGGCAACAGCCGCCCCGTCGTTTTTATTCACGGCAACCCCGGGTCCGCGCAGGATTGGATGGCAGAATTCATGCCGCTCACGTCGCGTCATAAGGTCATTGCTTTCGATCGTCCTGGTCACGGTCGGAGCCAGCGACCAAAGCACGGCGAGGCTACCGTGGAGGTTCAGGCGCAGCTACTGCATGACGCGCTCGCGCAACTC